>NZ_DALZOJ010000002.1:0-276660 GCF_032004885.1 Moraxella sp. CTOTU47579 | reverse complement strand
TAAGTCGCTCACTGCTCGTCATTGGGCAGTGCTTTAATTATTGGGTTTGGTATTATTTGCGGGCGGTGATTTGCCAAACGCAAGTTTTTGGACAGGGCTACGTCCGATGACCCCCGATAGCACCCCTATCATTGGCGCGACTCGGTATCGCAATTTATTTTTGAACACAGGACATGGCACATTGGGTTGGACAATGGCGTGTGGCTCTGGCAAATTAATCAGCGATTTGGTGCTCGGCAAAACGCCTGACATTCGCATTGACGGCTTATCATTACAGCGTTATTCCTAGCATCTATTTTCTATCAGAAATATTTGTAAAGACTATGCATAAATAACATTTATCCGTTTACAAGGAAAACACCATGACCGCACACATTCAACGATTTGATAGCAATGACTATCTAAGTGAAATTACCATTTTTAACCAAGTGGTGTACCTCGCAGGACAAGTGCCAAATACCGACACTGCCGATATTCGCACACAAACCCAAGAGGTACTAGACAATATCGACGCCATGCTCGCCAAAGCCAATAGCGACAAATCACGTCTGCTAACCGCTCAGATTTTTATCAAGGATTTGGCGGATTTTGCGGTGGTGAATAGCATGTGGAGCGATTGGTTAACCGATTGCCCAAAGCCTACCCGTGCGACAGTCAAAGCTGAATTGGTTAATCCTTTATGGAAATTAGAAATTGTGGTAGTCGCAGCGCAAAATACCATAGACTAAATGAACACATAACCGCTCAAAAGGTTAAATAAAAAAGGTGCATGAATCGCACCTTTTTTATTTGTCTAACCTCTACATTAATAGCTCACGTTTACCACTTTTGGTCATGCCGCTCACCAAGCCCGCCTCTTCCATGGCATCAACGATTCGTGCTGCGCGGTTATAGCCGATACTAAATTTGCGCTGAATACTTGATGCAGAGACTTTACGGGTTTCGAGCAAAAACGCCACCACGTCATCATACAGTGGGTCTTCTTCGCCATTGCTAGACCCACTAGCATCACCACCGCTTGGCGCTGAGCTTAACTCAAAGTTATCAAACATATTATCAATATAATTAGGTGCGCCTCGCTCGCGCCATGCATCACATACACGGTTGACTTCCGCATCGCTGATAAAAGCACCATGTACACGGTTAGGCTCGATTTGACCAGGTCCTAAAAACAGCATATCCCCATGCCCAAGCATATCCTCTGCGCCACCGGCATCCAAAATGGTACGCGAGTCGACTTTTGAGTTGACGCGAAGTGCGGCACGGACGGGAATATTGGCTTTAATCAAACCAGTAATCACATCCACTGAGGGGCGCTGGGTCGCCAAAATCAAATGAATCCCTGCGGCACGCGATTTTTGCGCCAAACGGGTAATCAACTCCTCGGCTTGTTTGCCCACCTGCATAATCATGTCGGCAAACTCATCCGCCACAATCACAATTTGTGGTAACGGTTTTAATTTTGGCGCTCTATCTTGGCTGACACTGTCATTGGGTCGCCAAAGTGGATCCAGTAACGGCTCACCACTTTGTTCGGCTGCCATGACTTTTTTGTTGAATTCATCAAGTTTACGCACTTTGAATAATGACATCAGCTGATAACGACGCTCCATCTCAGCCACACTCCACGCCAAGGCACTGGCTGCTTCGGTCATATCGGTGACTACGGGAGTGAGCAGATGCGGAATATCGCCATAGTTGGCAAGCTCGAGCTGTTTGGGGTCAATCAAAATCAATCGCAGCTGTTCTGGTGTGTATTTGAGCAGCATTGACAATAACAGCGAATTCACCAATACTGATTTACCCGAGCCTGTGGTACCTGCTACTAGCATGTGTGGGGCTTTGGCTAAATCCGCAATAATCGGTCTACCTGCAATATCTTTGCCCATTGCCATGCTGATTAAGCCATCAGGGTCTTGATAAGCCTCTGTTTTCAGTAGTTCGATGAGTCGTACCATTTGGCGCTGCGGATTGGGTACTTCGATACCGATATAAGGTTTACCTGGAATGACTTCTACCACACGCACCGATGCCATGGATAGCGACCGAGCCAAGTCTTTGGCAATGCCCGTCACCTTGCTTGCTTTAAGTCCTGGCGCCAGCGAGACTTCAAAGCGCGTCACCACTGGACCCATTTGCGCATTGACCACTTCTGCTTTGATATTAAACTCTTGTAGCTTGATTTCTAACAGCGCTGACAACTGCTGCAACTGTTCGCGGCTGTAGCTTGGCTTGCGGTCAGGGTCTGGCAAATCAAGCAGCGATAACTCAGGTAACGGGCTTAAATTGGCACGATAAGCTGCGGTTTGCATGGCACGCGATTTCTGACTAAATAGGCTATCGTCATTGATATCAAGCGGCTGATTGACCTGAGGCGCTGCGGGCTGTTCGATTTGGTCGAGTAGCTCAGATTCCACCGAACGGCTGTGAGTCGGTATTGAAGGGGTTATCTCGTTGCTATTAATCTCGGTGGCAGCAATCTCGTTACCAGTAATCTGGGTGACGGCTTGCGCTGGACGTGCTATTTGGGTTGGCATCGGACTTGCTGCAGGGGTTGAAAATTCCGCTCCCACAGATGCGGCGGCATTTTCATCTGATGGATTAGCCCTAGCTTGCGCTGGGACTTGTCGCATACCCAATAACGATGCGACTGAGGGGGTTGGTGTTTCAATACCTTCTGCTTCAATGCCTTCTGTTTTAATGCCCTCGAACAGTGGCTCTAGCACAGGATTTTGTGATAAGTCATATCCAGCATCTACGCTATCTGCTAAATGATCCAAATCTGACAAGTCAATAGTCTTTTCCTGTCCAGCCATCTCTCGACTAGTCATAGGCTCAGAAATTTGTTTATCCGCTAGCTCCCCTGTACCTGCGGCAAACATCATAGAGGCTTCATCCATGTTTGTCATAGTTGACGATGTGTCTACACTAGGCTGCTTTGTCTGAGTTGGTTGAGTGATTTGCGATTCTACCTGTATCGAATGCGGTCTGTTCAAGGTAGGCATTTTAAACGGTTTTTTAATGATTTCACTTTGCAGTTTTTCATCGAGTTTTTTGGTCAGCTTGGTATTTGCCACATAGGTGGAGCTGACGGGTTTAAATGGATTGGTAGCATCGTTTTCTTCGAGCCATTCATAATCTTTGATTTCACTAAAACCCGTTTCATCCAAAAACGCATCGAGTGGACTACCGACAAACGCCTCATTATCCGCTAGATGACTACTGTCATAAGCGGCTTGTTCAGTGTCATGGGAGGCTAATGGCAAAGGCAGTTGCGCGGTGTCGTTTGGTTTTGCTTGACTTGCTTCTTGAGCAGTCGCCTTCAGCTCAGTATTGGTTTCTTCATCTGTAGCTTCAGCGTGTAGGCGGCTGCGAATAGCTTGACCTGATAAAATCTCATGCCAATGTAAATCAAAGGTAAATGTCACGGTGATCGCAATAAACACCAATAAAAACAACAAAGTCCCCCAGTAGGTTAATAAACTACTAAGCCCATTGCCGACGATTTGCCCGATCATGCCTTGCGCCAACCAGCCAAACGATAACACCCCTGTCAGCCCTGCGGTGGCAATGATTAAAAAGATATAACCCAAAAAACGTAACAAGCCATTAGGCTCTACATCATGGCGCCATACATTCCAAGCTTCATAACAGGCAATGACAATCAGCCACCAGCTCGCCGCACCCAAAAACGCATACAAAATATCAGCCAGCCACGCACCACCTGTGCCTGCCAAGTTACTGACTTCATTTGCCGCACTACTGATATGCGACCAACTAGGATCATTGGCAGAATAACTGATGAGGGACATGACTAACAACAATGCCACGATTAGCCAGATAATCGTAAGCACACTTTGACGAATATAATAAGACAACGCAATTTACCTTTGAATTTGAACCTGCTTTGGATAAGCCGTAGCCAACGCTTTGTTCAGCCATGACTGACTGATAATGATTGTGAAAAAACAATGATTTTGGGAAAACGTTGGTTACAATCACCCTTTTAATCGACTATCATATCAAATCTAAGTGGTGAGTTGCTGAGCTTTTTTTGCGAAAAATTGCTTTGTTAAATCAGCCAATTCAAGCCCTATGATAAATGCGGTTTGTGCCAACAAAGCCGGATAGTAGGGTATTTTTTTGATAACAAACTGACGCCATTTTTGAGCGTTGATTGAGCTTTGCTTGAGCGTTGATTTCGCGATGAATCTGTTATAAAAATAACATTTACTTGCTATTTTCGATGTTAGCCCCTATCTTACTTATGAATCAAAAATTAGCCTATTTTATTATTTAGTTTATTATTCAGCGATTGTTAGGAAAGACGTATGTCAGAAATTATCCATCACCAGCTTATTATTTTGGGTTCAGGTCCAGCGGGTTATTCTGCCGCCGTGTATGCAGCGCGCGCCAATTTAAAACCGGTCATTATCACAGGTATGCAGACTGGCGGGCAGTTGACTACCACCACGGAAGTTG
Organism: Moraxella sp. CTOTU47579; assembly: GCF_032004885.1. NCBI lineage: Bacteria > Pseudomonadati > Pseudomonadota > Gammaproteobacteria > Moraxellales > Moraxellaceae > Moraxella > Moraxella sp. CTOTU47579. Next base: position 272,178 of record NZ_DALZOJ010000002.1, on the reverse strand, counting down.
ATAACTGGCCTGGCGACCCACAAGGCTTGACGGGACCTGATTTGATGGTACGCATGCAAGCCCATGCCGAGCGTTTTGGCACCCAATTGGTGTATGACCATATCAACCAAGTGAACCTAACTCAGCGACCCTTCACCTTAGTCGGCAATAGCGCGACTTACACGTGTGACGCACTCATTGTAGCGACAGGGGCATCAGCCCAATACTTGGGTCTCGCCTCTGAACAAAAATTTATGGGGCTTGGCGTTTCTGCCTGTGCGACTTGTGATGGGTTCTTCTATCGCGGCAAACCTGTGGTGGTGATTGGCGGTGGCAACACAGCGGTTGAAGAAGCCTTGTATCTATCAAACATTGCAAGCCACGTCACCTTAGTGCATCGACGTGATAAATTAAAATCAGAAAAAATTCTGCAAGACCAATTATTTGAAAAACAAAAAAATGGCAATGTGACCATCGAATGGAACAGCCAAGTCAAAGAAGTGGTGGGTGATGACGCAGGCGTGACCGGTGTGGTGATTGAAAACCTCCAAGACCAGTCTACCAAAACCATCAACGCCCCTGGTATGTTCGTGGCGATTGGACACAAACCCAACACCGATATTTTCCAAGATCAGCTTGAAATGAATAATGGCTATATCGTGGTCAAAAGCGGTCTAGATGGCAATGCGACAGCGACAAGTGTCGAAGGCGTGTTTGCCTGTGGGGATGTGGCAGACCATATCTATCGCCAAGCGATTACCTCGGCAGGCACGGGTTGTATGGCGGCATTGGATGCAGAAAAATATTTAGATATCGTTAATCTAGCGAATGCCGATACCACGGTATCAGCCAACACCTCTGCTGTTTAGCTAATGTCTTGAACGATGCCATTGCCAAATCACCACCCCTTACAACGCCCTTTCGTTTGCCGTTATCAATTTCCCGACCCGATGGCGGCAGACCCTGACGGTGAAGGGTTAATTGCGCTGGGAGGTGATTTGGCGGCTGATACCTTAGTGTGTGCTTATCGCCAAGGCATGTTTCCTTGGTTTAATGAAGGCGAGCCCATCGCTTGGTGGTCGCCTGACCCGCGCTGTATTATTTATCCTAGCGATTTTTGCGCCAGTAAAACCCTAAAACGGCGAATCAAAAATGCAGGTTGGACGTTTTCCCTCAACCTTGCCTTTGCTAAGGTTATTGCCGCCTGTGCCGACACCCGTGCCTATGCCCAAGCTTCTACATCAGCCACTTGGATCAGTCCCGCTATGATTGAAGCGTATACGGCGCTACATGCCGAGCAAGTGGCTTACAGTGTCGAGATTTGGGATGATGATGAGCTGATTGGTGGTCTCTACGGGCTAAAGCTAGGACAAGCATTTTTTGGTGAAAGTATGTTTCACCGAGTCACAGATGCGTCTAAAGCGGCTTTTTTTGTGTTAATGCAGCTGTGTGCGCATTCCCAATTTGCTTGGGTGGACTGTCAGTTGCCTAACCCACATTTGCTGCGTTTAGGGGCATCCATCCTACCCAGAGCGGAATTTTTAGCTGGGCTTGCGCAACAATTATCGCTACCGAGTATTGATTGGTCATCGATTTGCGGTCAAAAATTGCCACTTAATCAACTGTTAAATGAGGATTTGATGACTTATTACCTACCTCCAACTACGCAAGCTTAGGTAAGTTAAGGGTATTTAAAAGCACCAATGACGTTAAAACCACCCCACCCCCCGACCAGTCTGGCACTGGCCAGCCAATTGACGCCGCTGCATCAATGTAGTTATTTGCCGGATCGTGCAGCACGTTTAGAGCTGATTGAATTAGCAAAGGATGAACGTTTAAGTACACCTCTTTTTTCTCAGTTTTCACGGCTCGGGTATCGGCGTAGTGGACAACATCTATACCGCCCTGTATGCTTCCATTGTCAACGCTGTATCTCTACACGTTTAGTAGTTAACGAGTTTGAACCCAATCGTACCCAGCGCAAACTATGGCAAAAATCGCACGAGATGGATGTGGTAATTACGGCTTGTGATGATGCCGATGAATCGCATTTTATGCTATATGCTCGCTATATCTGCGCTCGCCATAGTGATGGCGATATGTATCCACCCAATTTACAAGGGTTTAAACAGTTTCTACAATATAGCTTTACCCAGTCATTTTTTATGGAGTTTTGGCTTCATGATGAATTAGTCATGGTGGCAGTTTGCGACCAATTAGATGACGGCATATCCGCGGTCTATACTTTCTATGATCCCGATGCAACCATAAATAGTTTGGGCACCCTTGCGATACTTACCCAAATTGACTATGTTAAACGTCTTGGATTACCGTATTTATATTTAGGTTTTTGGGTACCAGATTCGGATAAGATGGCATATAAATCGCGTTTTTATCCCAGTGAATTATTAATCAATCAACAGTGGCATCGCTTCGATGAGGCTGTCACAGCCGCGCAAGTTGAGCCACTGCTTCAGCAGGCGATAAAAGCGCATTACCTAAACATGTGGAATACTACTTAGCATTTAATTTAGCATTGAATTTGCGCTGCATAATTAACGCATGGGTTTTGGTCATGTCATGATTATCGTAGTAATTTTTGCGAACGGCAACCTGTTCAAACCCATGTTTTTGATAAAATGCAATGGCAGCATGATTATCTTCTCTTACCTCTAATAGCATCCGCTCGGCACCCGTTGCTTGGCTCATTTGCGCCATAGCCGTTAACAATTGGCTTGCAATACCTTGCTGTTGATAATCAAGACAAGTTCCGATTCTTAAAATTTCACTATCTTCAAATATGTGGCTGTAAATGCAATAGCCAATCAATTGCTGATTCAGCTCGTCTGTCGCATAAATTATATGGTTAAATGGCTGCGCGAGCAGTGAATTGATTTGCGCGGCCGACCAAGCATCGTGGACAAACAGCTCGGATTCAATTTGTGCCAGCTGCGCCAGTACCTGCTCCGAAGCATTATCTTGTGTACTCGTTTTATCTAAGTTATATATCGACATCACCGTCATAATTTATTTCCATAAAAAAAGAGCCACCGGAGTGACTCTTTTTATGTGTTTATGTGCTAGCTAACGATTAGTCGTTAACTTTAGCAACAACACCCGCACCTACAGTACGGCCACCTTCACGGATTGCAAAGCGTAAGCCTTGGTCCATTGCGATTGGGTGGATTAGCTCTACGTTCATTTCAACGTTATCGCCAGGCATTACCATCTCTGTACCTTCTGGTAATTGGATTGCGCCAGTTACGTCAGTGGTACGGAAGTAGAATTGTGGACGGTAACCATTTAAGAATGGGGTGTGACGACCACCTTCTTCTTTTGATAGTACATATACTTCTGCGTCAAATTTGGTGTGTGGTTTGATTGAACCTGGTTTAGCCAATACTTGACCACGTTGTACGTCTTCACGTTTGGTACCACGTAGTAGGACACCACAGTTCTCGCCTGCACGACCTTCGTCTAGCAGTTTACGGAACATTTCAACGCCAGTACAGGTGGTTTTTGCGGTTGGTTTGATACCAACGATTTCAATTTCTTCACCAACTTTGATGACGCCTGATTCTACACGACCGGTTACGACTGTACCACGGCCAGAGATTGAGAATACGTCTTCGATTGGCATCAAGAATGGTTTGTCAATCGCACGTTCTGGTTCTGGGATGTAGCTGTCTAGGGTGTCAAGTAGTTCTAGTACGGCTGGTTCACCGTATTTGCCTTCGCCACCGTTTAGGGCTTCTAGGGCAGAACCTTTGATGATTGGGGTGTCATCGCCAGGGAAGTCGTAGCTTGATAGTAGTTCACGTACTTCCATTTCGACGAGTTCTAGTAGTTCTTCGTCATCAACCATGTCACATTTGTTCATGAATACCATGATGTATGGTACACCTACTTGGCGTGATAGTAGGATGTGTTCACGTGTTTGTGGCATTGGACCGTCAGTGGCTGATACAACTAGGATAGCGCCGTCCATCTGTGCGGCACCGGTGATCATGTTTTTAACATAGTCAGCGTGGCCAGGACAGTCTACGTGTGCGTAGTGACGTGCTTGGGTGTCATATTCAATGTGTGAGGTGTTGATGGTGATACCACGGGCTTTTTCTTCAGGGGCTGAGTCAATTGACGCGTAGTCTTTGGCTTCACCACCGTTGTGTTTTGCTGCTACGGTCGCAATCGCAGCTGTTAGGGTTGTTTTACCATGGTCAACGTGTCCAATGGTGCCTACGTTAACGTGTGGTTTAGTACGTTCAAACTTGGCCTTTGCCATAATTTAATCCTCTGATCATTGTTAAACTGTTAGCAATACCCTAGCTCAAAGCTATAAACCAACTGGTATATCTGTATTGCCAGTGCTGGTGTTGCCAATTTGAGTGTTGCTAGGTCGCTAAAATAGCAAATTTAACATAAATTTCAAGTTTTTTCCATAGCCTTCATCTTTATGGTTAAACTTTTTTGTTATTGCTAAAACAAAAGGCAACACATCTGTGCTGCCTCAACTATTTTTGGTTTCTATCAATGTATTTTCTATGAAACTGGAGCTCATACCGAGAGTTGAACTCGGGACCTCTCCCTTACCAAGGGAGTGCTCTACCTCTGAGCTATATGAGCAAAACTTTGGTTTAGAATAATGGAGCGGGTGGCGGGAATCGAACCCGCACGATCAGCTTGGAAGGCTGAAGTTCTACCACTAAACTACACCCGCAATGCGACCCGCCCAAGCATACTGGACTTACTGTTAACGTGATTAGGGAATATTCAGATAACAATAGCAGGCAAATGGTGGTGGGGGAAGGATTCGAACCTTCGAAGCTCTCGCAACGGATTTACAGTCCGTCCCCTTTGACCGCTCGGGAACCCCACCATAGTTGTCTTTCAAGGTACGCTTAACACGATGTGTTAAAGGATGGTGCCGGCTGCCGGAGTCGAACTGGCGACCTACTGATTACAAGTCAGTTGCTCTACCAACTGAGCTAAGCCGGCGTATCGCTTGAAAGTGGTGAGCATTTTAGCAAATATTTTTAATCTTGCAAGCGTTTTTTTAGTTTTTTTTCATTTTTTTTGCTAAAACGTAAATTTAATGATTCAAATCCCCATTTTAGGCGCTGTGCACCGCTTATTTGCTACCTAAACGCTAATACATCAACAACACGGATGCAATAATCAGCGCAATAATTACCACGATTATTATCGCGACTGTGGCGTTTTTCTTTGCTGCAGGTTTGATTGCATCAGCTTCTACTGTACTAACTGGCGATGGTTGCGCTGGCTGAACGGCTGAGACCTGAACCGATGGGACAACGGGCTGTGATGGTATTGCCTCAGTGACGACAGGCGTCTGAGCCGGCGTATTGAGTAGCGGCGATGGTGAGTTATCAACGCTTGCTACATCCACTGTTGTCGGTGTAGAAGGTACGGATTTTTCGACGTGAGTGTTGCTCATCTGCTCGCTAGGTAAAAAATCTTGCGTGGTAACGACATCTATCACAGGCGAGGCGTTGGATGCAGCGTTCGGTGATATGGGCTCAACCGATGCAGTCGATTCAGTTTGGGTATGAATGTCAGTGGTGGGTGTGAAATTCTCAATATCTTGTAAACTACCGAGAAAACTATCATCATCCAGTGCGTCGACTGGGGCATTTACTACCAAAAATACCAAGTCAGCAAAGGCAAGTTCATCGGTGGCTTGCAAAGCATGGGCGTCTGTAGCGATACGCTCACCATTGATAAAGGTACCATTGCTTGAGCCTAAGTCTTGCACATACAGCTGCTCACCAATACGGTTAATCTTGGCGTGTTGGCGAGAGATTTGTGAGGTTGCTAATACCAAATCATTGCTATCGCTACGCCCGATGCTTAAGCTTTTATCAATATCTATGGTTAAATCCGCCAACGCTGGTGACAGCCCAATGAGTTGCCATGAAGTGCCTTGCGAGTTGTCGGTGAGGTTCATCGTATTTACTGCATTAGTTTGCTGATTATCCATGCAAGTCTCCTACTCCTAAGGGGTATTTAATAGTATCATTATGCTTGGCATTATGGGACATTTTTAGGGATTTGTCACGGTGATGGTCTGCACCGCAGGCGGGGTCGCAATCACCACAGGCGTTTGAGCCATCTTTGCGCCCTGCCCTGTCTGCGCTTTAGATTGGGTAACGGTAGATTGGGTAACGGTAGATTGGGTGACGGTGTTGCTCGCTGGGCGACTCACGGTTGTGGTCGATGAACTACCTGTGCGAGACACGTTTGATGACGCCGGCGTGACGATATCGACACCATTGGCATACACTCTTGGCGTGTTTGATAAACTTTGCGCGGCTGGGGTAACCAAGTCGTCTGTTGGCAATTTGATGCCATTTTGCACCCTGTTGGTATTGGGGAACATGGCATTGATATTAAGTGGGATTTGTTTGAGCGTACCGTTTTTGTCAATTACCAGTTGCATGGTACGAATACCGTCTAAGCTTTTTTCTGTCACGCTTGCCACCGCGCTACCATTTCGCAAAATGGTCGGCTGTAAAAATACAATCAGATTGGTTTTGTCCGAGTTTTTGCTTTTTGAGCGAAATAAATTACCAATAATCGGCGCATCACCCAATCCTGGGACTTTTTGCTGACCATAGGTGCTGTTATCACGCATCAAACCACCCAATGCCACGGTTTGTTGGTTATCCGCTAAAATGGTGGTTTTGATTAAATTCTTGTTGGTGACGACACCGCTCACGTTATTGAGGGTACCGTCGACAATGGAGGACACTTCCTGCGAAATCTCAAGTCGCACTGAACCATTATCGCCAATATGCGGAATGACATTAAGATTGATACCGACATCTTGACGGCTCACGGTTTGAAACGGCGTGGTTGATGAGTTACTTGCCGTGGTATAAGAGCCGGTCACAAATGGGACGTTCTGTCCTACCAAAATATTGGCTTTTTCGTTATCCAACGTCAAAATAGAGGGCATGGATAACAGATTGGCATTGTTGGTTTTATTGATGGCTTGCAAAATCGCACCATAAAACTCACGATTACCGTTACTATCGGTTTTACTATTGCCAATCCCCAACAGCGCGCCTGCCACGGATGCTGCCGCCGTACCTGGGGTTTTGCTTAATATCTCAGATGCCAGACCTACTGCGGATGCACCGATATTATTAAAGTTAATCACCCCTACGCCGCTGTTGGCGTTGCCCATTGCCCATTGCACGCCAAGTTGCTGGGTATCATTGCCTGAGATTTCCATGATCGCTGCTTGAATCAACACTTGGTCACGGCGAGTATCTAGCTCATTAATAGCATTTTCGATTTCTACCATTAACTCTGGGTTGGCATTGACAATGACGGAATTTTGGGTTTGGTCAGCGATAATGCTAAAAGGTCTACCTTGATAGCCGTTGTTTTGCGTAGTCGTTGTGTTGCTAGTGGAGGAGGTATTTAGCGGTGAGCCTGTCGGTGACGCTGCAGTATTGCTGGTGGTCAATGCACTGTTATTACTGGTATTGCTAGCAGATTGAAACATTGAGCTTGCTTGCAAGGTGGTTTGGTCACCTGAGCTATTGATGGATTGATAGGCAAGCAGTCCGCGCAGCATTTCTGCAATATGGGTGGCACTGGCATATTTTAGACGAAACACGCGAAGCCCACTGAGACGTTGCGTTGGCACGGTGTCTAACTGCTCTACCATTCGCTGTACTTTGGCTGTCATCTCGGCACTACCTTTGACGAGCAGCCTATCAGAAATCGGGTCAGCAATAATATTGATCAGGCTGCCACCGGTTGATGCCACAGCAGCCTGCCCTGATTGACCCGTAGCAGCTGGCGCTGTACCACTGCCCGTCCCTGTCAGTGAGCTTAATAAATCCATCATGCGCTTGGCATCTACATGACGCAGCGGAATAATGGTCAGCTTGTCATTCATATTGCTATCAAGATCGCTAATCAATTTTGCGTATTGATTGAGGCTGTCGGCGCGGTCAGAGAGGATAATCGCATTGACATTTGGCACCACAGCGGCATTGGCATACGGCGGCATCATCGGACGGATGACGTTTAAGATATCATTGGCATTGGTGTTGGTGAGATAATAGATGCGGGTCGCCATTTGGCTACCTGCGGTATTACCCCGCAAGTCCACATCCACCCCTGCTTGCTTGGCAACGGTATCAGGGACCAGCTCTGTGGTCAGCCCGCGATCAATCGCTACAATGCCATTGACTTTCATCACGGCTAAAAACAAGTCATATACTTCTTGACGAGATAAGGGTTTGTTTGAAATCACCGTCACATTGCCATTAATGCGTGGGTCTAGCACAAAGTTCTTTTGCGTGATGGTGGCAATTTGGTCGATAAACGCCTTGATATCAGCGTCTTGCAAATGCACTTTATAGCCAGTGGCTGCATGCGCAGCTGACAGACCACTGCTAAGCAAACTGATACTCATAGCCAGTGTCGTGCTCAAAAATAGTGGCTTTAGCATGGTTGGGTATTTCATAATTTACCTTATCAATTTTTAACGCATGTCACCGACTTGTGTCTCACGTAGCGATGACGTCTGTAACTTTTTACTATCTTTTATCAAAATGACTGGCGTACTGTCACGACTTGGTCGCCGCGCTGAACTTGGATTTGCGCTTGTCCTGCTTGTTGTACTTGACGTAGTAGCTGGGCATCTTGTGTTGGGTTTTGACCCACGTTTTGTCCATTGACGGAGAGGACTTTATCCCCTGTTTGTAGCCCCAATCGGTTTTTTAGTCCTGCGGACATGGCGTCGGTCACCAAATAGCCCTGCCCTGTCGCTGCCACACCCATTTGGCTTAGATACCCTGATGCATTTTGCTGAAGCCCTTGAATCGCCCCACCAATGGCTGACGATGCACCGCTTGGCGAGGTATTGGCACCATTTGACGTCGCCATACTGGGCGCAGAATCCTCTCGATCATGGGGGTCGCCTGTAGCCACTGGCGCGCCGCCAATCGCTTGTGGCGCAGCGCCGCCTAAGCTCGGTGTGGGGGTTTGTCCCATATTTGAGCCGTTGCCCACGCCTGCTGCACCGTTGGCTTGCGCTTTGGCTCTGATAGCCTCGCTTTGGTCAAGAAAAAACGGTTGCCCAAATGGCACTTTACTGGTTTGACCACTGGCATCTGCCACTATTACAAAATCGGCTGCGACTTTGACCAATTTATAACCACTGCCATCAATCATGTCGTTGATACGATAGCTTAAGGTTTTACCATTGGCGGTCAAAATTGCATACGATTGACTCTCTGGGGTGGCAATGGTCACGCCCACCACTTTAATATCTGGGGGTGTCGCTGCCGGCGCTTGCGGGGCAGTTGGCTGAGCAAAAAAATCTAATGCATTGCTATTGGCAGATTGTGCGACCAAGTTCGTCTGCAAGGGGATTGGGGTGAGTGCGGGGGGTTTGGGCGGGGCAACCAATAGCCAAATCGCTTGGCTTAATTGCCACACCAACCAAAAAATAGCTGCCAGTAGCAACCAAGGATACAGTTTTTCCACCACCGCCATCGGCACAAATTTACCAGTCGTTGTTTTACGGCTCAACGAGGGGCGCTGGGTGGCTTTTATCATATCTGCTATCATCGCTGAGTCTCTAATTACCCATACTGGTCAAAGGTTGGCGAATGGACACCACCACACTGTCATCAGCCCCTTTGCCTTGGTACGCTGGCATATTTTTGAGCAGCCGCTGGGTCAATGACACATCTATCATATTATCTTGGTCAAGATAAAAATCCCCCAATCGCTCACCTTGCGGTGTAGTAAGGGCTAAATGCAAGCTTTTACCTTGCGCTGCCTTGTTGCTACTATTGGCACCATTGTTGTCTGCTGGCTGCACACTGGCTTTATCTGCGCTTAAGTTGCCTTGCATGGTCGGGAGTTTGATGAGGTAGTTTTTGCCGCCTGTGGGATACCCCAAATCACCGCCTGCCCAGTTCATGTTGCCTTTGGCGGTTTGATAGCCTTGCTTATTTTTTTCAATCGACATTTCTTTGATGGTAATCGGTGTGTCGGGTAATTGCCAACTGACCAACTGCGCCAATGTATCAGGGCTGATTTTGCCGTTGAAATCATTGGCTTGCCAGCTGGTTTTATTGAATTTGACCACCCCTTGCAAGTCGGTTTTGCCAGAGCGGATATCGACTGCCATACCCAGTTTGCCCATCAATAAATGCCACGGTTGCCAGCGCCAATCGACACTACCCGCCAGCGGCGTATTGGGGCGCGCATTGATTTGCCAATTGGCTTGACCTTGCCAAAGGTTGCCGGATATTTGCTGCAAGTAAGGGTTGTTTGGGGCAAATTTTTGCAGCAACCACGCTGCAGGTAGCTGAATCAACAAGCTTAAGCAAAGCAAAACCAGACCTACCAGCCACCATAGTTTTGTCGGACGTAATGAATTGACACTTGCCAAACTTGAATACCTTTTACAATGATTTTTGACACCAATATTTTTGACATCAATAAAGTGACACAATCCACAAGCAGCTTAACCAACAATCAAATAATTCATGCAGGATAAAAATTGCCATTAGCGCAAAATTTTGAACCCACTCTGCGCCAACGCTCGAATATTTTTCTAACTAAAATCAAACGCTTTATCATAACTGATTTTTATTGCGTTGTAATGTCAATCCATAAAAAATCAAAATTTTGTCAGGCTTGTTTTGGGCAGACTGTTTATTGCGGCTACCTGCCATACTCACTACAATTTGCAACCGACTTTATCACCATGAGTTTGCTACAATCACCTCACCAAGCCGGTTAAAACTATAATGCAAAACACAAGGAAAATAGCATGCAATTTGATACATTGCCACAACTGGGCGATAGCGTCTCCAAAATTTGCTTAGGCACCATGACCTGGGGACAGCAAAACAGCGAGCAGGATGCCCATGAACAAATGGATTATGCCCTTGCCCAAGGTGTGAACTTTTGGGATACCGCTGAGATGTATCCGTCACCCCCTGATAAAGACAAACAGGGTGATACCGAGCGCTTTATGGGTAGCTGGTTTGCCAAGACAGGCAAAAGAAATGGTGTCGTATTGGCGAGTAAAATCTCTCGCAATTACTTTTTGCGCGATGGCAATACCAAGTTTGATAAAAAAACCATTCGTGCGGCATTAGATAGCAATCTACAGCGTTTGCAAACCGACCATATCGATATTTATCAGCTACACTGGCCAGAGCGTCAGACCAACTTTTTTGGTCAACGCGGCTATACAGAAAGTATGGCGCAGCAAGACACCAAAGAATTGACGCCATTTTTGGAAACCATCGAAGCCCTCAATGATGAAATCACCAAAGGTCGAATCCGCGCTTATGGGTTATCCAATGACACCCCTTGGGGGGTCATGCGCTACTTAGCAGAAGCCGATAAACATGGGCTTGCTAGACCTATCACCATACAAAATCCGTATAGTTTACTCAATCGCTTGTATGAAGTGGGACTGGCAGAAATTAGTCACCGCGAGCAAATTGGGCTACTTGCCTACTCACCGCTAGCATTTGGTGTGTTATCAGGCAAATATTTGGGCGGTAACAAGCCTGCCAACAGTCGCTTGAGCCTTTATAACCATTTTACCCGTTATTTGAATGCGCAAGCGCAACAAGCCACCCAAGCCTATGCCGAGGTCGCCAAAAAACATCATCTAGATATGGCACAAATGGCACTGGCGTTTGTCAATAGCCGCTCGTTTGTGACTGCCAACATCATTGGGGCAACCACCACTCAGCAACTAGCCAGCAATATCGCGTCCGTAGACTTGGTATTATCTCAAGAGGTATTGGCTGATATCGAAGCGGTGCAGACCTTATACCCGAACCCTGCGCCTTAGACCTTGTAACCCTTAAACCCTGTAACTTAAATCTGCATCTTAGACCCTGCACCTTACTAGCAGGCTACTATCAGAAAAAACGGCATAAAAAATCCTTGCAACAGTGTGACTGTGCAAGGATTTTTTTTAAAGCTAGTAAAATTTAAAGTCTAGAACGGGATATCATCATCAACTGCGCCTGGTTTTGGCATTGCCATGGCTGGGTTTTGTTGGGGATTTTGGGCAGGCTGATTATTGCCTGTATTTGCCCCTTGTGGCGCTTGGTTGCCATTCATAAATGGGTTATTGCCAAATCCTGCATTTTGACCCGCTTGGGGCGCAACTTGGTTATTAGTTTGGGCATTATTTTGGTTTGGATAGCCACCAAAATGATTGGGTGCTTGGTTGCCACCTTGGTTGTAGCCAACTTGATTATAACCACCTTGGGGCTGGTTTTGGTAGGTTGTGCCGGCAGTGTTGTTATTAGCAATACCGCCTTGAACGCCGCCTGCTGTGCCAAGCATTTGCATTTGGTCGGCACGAATCTCTGTGGCGTAACGCTCTACGCCATTTTGATCGGTGTATTTACTGGTGCGAAGGCTACCTTCGATATAGACTTGGCTACCTTTACGCAGGTATTGCGCTGCAATTTCACCGAGTTTATTAAACAATGAAATACGGTGCCATTCGGTTTGCTCACGGCGCTCACCTGTTTGTTTGTCGTTCCACTGCTCACTTGTCGCCACGGCGATACGCGTCACGCTACCGCCATTGGCAAATTGTTTGACTTCAGGATCTGAACCAAGGTTGCCTACAATAATTACTTTATTTACGCCGCGCATAGAATTTCCTTGATAACTTTTTTGATGAATTTTTTGATAACTTTCTTGATGCCTTTCTTAATAGTTTTCTAGTATTTTTAGCCAAATCTTTGCGGATTTAGCGCAACTACAATGCCATTACTTTACTAAACTTTGCATCAAATTGCTAGCGTCTGACCGGTAAGATGTGACAAATGCTGTCGCGTGTCATCGGTCAATTTTTCTTTATCCAGTTTGAGATAAGCAATGTTTTCTTTTGGCATCATCACTATCTCATCCACACCGTCAATCGCCAAAATTTTCTGTGACCATGCAGTTGTGTCAATACCTGTTGGCAGGGTAATCGTTAGGCTGGTCAAATACGGGGGGGATGCAATCGGCAGAATAAACAATAGCGCAATAACCGTCACGATGGCGAGCACTGTCCATGACAGCCACATCGGTTTGGTGAGCAAAATACCGCCCATGGCACCGCCCACAAAAGCACCCAAAAACTGTGCAGATGAGTTAATACCCATTGCCGTCGCTTTGTTGGCAACGGGCGCGCGTTTGGAAATCCAAGACGGAATGGTCGCCTCAAGGCTATTAAAGCCAATGTAATAAACCGCAAGCCCAATAATTAAACCCACAATGGTCTGACTAGCCACCGCCAAAAATACCAATCCCGCCACCAAGGTCGCTAAAGACGCCAAAAACACGGCGCGCATTTGCCGTTTTTTTTCTGCGATGATAATCAGTGGAACCGCAATGATAAAACCCAATAATAGTAGCGGCAAATACACAAAACCTTGCTGCGCCACCGTCAAACCGAGCACATCATGAAACTGGTGCGGCAATAAGGTAAACATCGCTGTCATTGACAGATGCAGCGCAAAAATCGCCAAATGCAACCGGTTAATATCGCCAATTTTTAATACGTCAGCAAACTGTGCTTTAACTGAGTGATTATTGAGATTGTGCTTTAGCACCCGATTTGGGGTGGGCACGATCCACAGTAAGCCAATGGCGAAAATCGCGGACGCCACTGTCACCCAAAACAAGCCTGAGATATCGAGCACATGCGTCAAAATCGGACCGAGCCCAAATGCGACCATCACCGACATGGCAATGGTCAGCCCCATGGTTGCCATCGCTTTGGTACGATGCTCTTCACGGGTCACATCCGCAAGCAGTGCCATCACTACCGCTGAAACCGCACCACTGCCTGCAATCAAACGCCCCAATATCACCATATAAATATCTGTTGATAAGGCGCAAATCGCTCCCCCAAGCGCAAACACCAATAACCCTGCAATGATAATCGGTTTACGCGGATATTTGTCCGCCAAAAAACTCATGGGAATCTGAAAAATCGCCTGCCCTAAACCATAGATACCGATCGCCAATCCAATCAAAAACGGCGTGGCGTGTGCATATTGTGTCCCATATACTGCAAACACAGGCACAATCATAAATAGTCCGAGCATTCGCAAAGCAAAGATACCGCCCAATCCTGCAATCGCTTTCTTTTCCGATGCATTCATGGAGGCGTTATGACTTATATTTCTCGACGTTGATTTTACTGACGTTGATTTTACTGACATGGTGGCTCACAAAATTTTGCCAAAAACGGCTTATTATATGCCTAATTTTTATCCCAGAGAATTTATTGGCAATAAAAATTATTTTAGCCTTATTATTTTGGCTTTATTGTTTTAGCCCCATTATTTTAGCATTGCGTAAGCGGTTACCATGATGGCTAAAATCACTGCGATAGCAATCATCAGCCACATCACATTTTTTTGGTTGTCAAAAAATCCTCGCGGTGACTGCTTGATAGATGATGATTTTGGGGTAGCCACTAGCGCGCCCTCTAACGGGCTATGCTTCACTTGGGTGGCGATTTTTTGCTGTTTTTGCGCTTTTTTGGCGTCAAGTTGCTGTTGGCGTTGTTGTTTTTGTGCCAATTTTTGCTGTTTGGCTTGTTGTTGTAGTTGGCGTTGTTCTTCAAGCTTAGCCTGTTTTTGTCGCGCTTGTTCGGCAAGTTCTGCTTGTTTACGTGCTGCTTCTTCGATGGCTAACTGCTCAGCTTGCTGCTGCTCGCGGAGCTGTTTATCGCTATAGCGGGCGTGAAAATCATCCATCACGGCGTTATCAATTTCGCTTAAGGTGAAAGGCATTTCATTTATTACTTCAAGCGCATCATGCACATCAACGTCGTACACGCCCGAGGCTTTGGTAGTTTTGCCATCGGCAGTGAGTTTTCTGGGTACTTGGTAATCGGCAAGGCGCTGCTGCAAGTGGTTTTCCATTTGTCCGATGGAGTCGGTGCGACCTGTCATCGCTAATGCCCAATCATTGATTTCGGCATGATTTTCGCTATTTAATTGCTGGATGATATCGCTCGCGTCTTCAACAAGGCTGATTTTAGCAAGCAGCTGACCGGGTGAGACGGCGATATAAACCTCACCTGGGGTGGCTTGGCGTTTGAGCGATGCAATGGCTTGGGGGTTGCATTGTAGGCAGTTGGCTTGTTTGTTTTTGAGTGTGTGACCTTTTGGGCATGGCGGTACACCGTAAGCAACGAGCGCGCCATTTTCTTTCATTTTGGCTTTGTATTCTTTGCTCGATAGTCCGCTGGCGTCAAAGGTTTTGTCCATTGGGATATGGTGGCTTTTTAAGAAGTCGGTTTGTTCTTGGGTTAACGTTGCCATGTTATTGTCTCAAATTTTGCAGTCACAAATTTTCTAGTTCCTTGATTCAATAAAGTATAGCAAGGTTTGAGGGTTTTATAAAAAATAAAAAATCGCTCATGTGAGTGATGATTTTATTTAAGATATTTCCAACACTTGTGTTAATAGTGTCATCAGCTTCATTGTCCGCACGTTTACAACCGCTTGCAATAAACGCTATGTTTTATCTAGTTATGTTAATTTTACGAGTATGAAAAAAGTATGACAGTGAGCCAAAAGCAATTTATGATTAACAGAATTGATAACTTAATCAGTTGATAGTTTCTCGTAATATTTGGTCAAATTTGTTGAAATAGGTTTCAAAATTAAACTTGAAACCCCCACCCATTTCCCCCATTAAAACCCCATCTTTTTACCCAAATTTCCCACTTAAAAACACACAATAAGAAGCTCAATATGGCACAGCACGACGCAATCAAAATTCGTGGCGCACGCACCCACAATCTCAAAAACATCGACATCGACATCCCCCGCGACAAACTCGTCGTCATCACAGGATTATCAGGCTCGGGCAAGTCTAGCCTAGCCTTTGATACCTTATACGCCGAAGGACAACGCCGCTACGTCGAGAGCTTATCGGCTTACGCTCGCCAGTTTTTATCACAAATGGAAAAGCCCGAAGTCGATAGCATCGAAGGGCTGTCACCTGCCATCGCCATCGAGCAAAAATCCACCAACCATAATCCCCGCTCCACGGTAGGTACCATTACCGAGATTTATGACTATTTGCGTCTGCTGTACGCCCGTGTCGGTACGCCCATGTGCCCAGAACACCACCTGCCGATGGTCGCGCAAACCGTCACCGAAATGGTCGATACCGTCATGGCATTGCCCGAAGATACCAAGTTGATGATTCTCGCGCGCGTCGTCGATGACCGCAAAGGCGAGCATATCCAGTTGATGGAACAGCTAAAAGGGCAAGGCTTTGTGCGGCTACGGGTCGATGGCGAAATTTATGATATTGACGATGTGCCACCGCTTGCCAAAACCTTTAAACACACCATTGATGTGGTGGTTGACCGCTTCAAAGTACGGGATGACTTGGGTAATCGGGTTGCCGAAAGTTTGGAGACCGCATTACGACTCGGTAGCGACATTGCCATCTTGCATGACATGGACGCTGAGTTTGAGGATAAAATTTTGTCCGCCAAACATAGCTGCCCTGTCTGCGATCGCTCGGTTGCTGAGCTTGAACCAAAATTGTTTAGTTTTAACAACCCCTATGGCGCGTGTCCCGTGTGTGATGGCTTGGGCAAACGCCAATATTTTGCTGCCGAAAAAATCATCGGGCATCCTGAAAAATCGCTCAACCAAGGGGCGATTCAAGGCTGGGATAAACGCCATGCCTATTATTTTGGCTTGCTGACCACCGTTGCCGAGCATTATGGCATTGACATGGAAGCGCCTTGGCAACAACTGGATAAAAAGCACAAAGATGTCATTTTACACGGCTCTGGTAAAGACAAAATGACTTTTAACTTTGTCGATGAACGGGGTCGCAAATCTACCAAAACCGTGCCATTTGAAGGGGTGTTGCCGTATATGGAGCGCCGTTACCGCAGCACGCAAAGCAGCATCGTGCGAGACGAGCTTGCCAAATACCTTGCCGATGCCACCTGCGATGCCTGTCACGGCTCACGTTTAAACGAAATCGCTCGCCATGTCGAAGTCAGCGACCGTACCGTTGCCGAAATGGTCAAGCTATCGATTGGCGAAGCGATGGCATATTATGAGCAATTAAAACTCGAGGGCGCAAAGGGCGAAATCGCCGCCAAAATTATCAAAGAAATCCGTGAGCGCTTGGAATTTTTGGTGAGTGTGGGCTTGGATTATCTTACTCTTGCCCGCTCTGCCGAAACCCTATCGGGCGGTGAAGCTCAGCGGATACGCCTTGCTAGCCAAATCGGGGCGGGCTTGATGGGCGTGATGTATGTACTCGATGAGCCATCAATTGGCTTGCACCAACGTGACAATGATCGCTTGCTGCAAACGTTGACTCGGCTCAGAGATTTGGGCAATACCGTGATTGTCGTCGAGCATGACGAAGATGCCATTCGCCTAGCCGACCATATCATCGATGTGGGCATGGGTGCTGGTGTGCATGGTGGCAGTATTATTGCAGAAGGGACGGCAGAAGACATTGCCAAAAATCCCGAATCATTAACGGGTCAATATTTATCAGGCAAAAAGAAAATCGCCGTGCCAACCGTGCGTCACCGAGCCAAAATCGCCAATGACGATAAATATGAAAAAATGCAAGACTCCGCCATTCCCTTAACCAAAAACCAAGCGAAAAAAGCGGAAAGCGAGAAAAAAGAAAAAGCCAAAAAAGGTAAAGTCGAAGCCAAACCCTTGATGCTGACTTTAACAGGGGCAAAAGGTAATAACCTTAAAAACGTGACCTTAAACTTGCCGATTGGTGTATTTACTGCCATCACAGGTGTGTCGGGTTCGGGTAAATCGACCTTAATCAACCGCACCTTATTGCCACTAGCGACCACACAGCTCAATAACGCTACCACGCACGTTGCCGAAGAGTTTGACAGTATTACTGGGCTAGAACATCTGGATAAAGTCGTCGATATCGACCAAAGTCCGATTGGGCGCACCCCACGCTCCAATCCTGCCACCTATACGGGGGTATTTAGTCCGATTCGTGACCTATTCGCCCAAGTGCCGGAGTCCAAAGCTCGTGGCTATCAAGCAGGACGCTTTAGCTTCAACGTGAAAGGCGGGCGCTGTGAAACCTGCCAAGGCGATGGTTTGATTAAGGTTGAGATGCACTTTTTGCCTGATATGTATGTGCCTTGCGATGCGTGTCAAGGCAAACGCTACAACCGTGAAACCCTTGAAATCACCTATAAGGGCAAAAATATCAATGACGTGCTCAATATGACGGTGGAGGATGCGGCAGAATTTTTTGAGGCGATTCCGGCAATTTACCGCCGTTTGCAAGCCCTACAAGAAGTCGGCTTAGGTTATATTCGTTTAGGTCAGTCTGCACCAACCTTGTCGGGTGGTGAGGCGCAACGGGTGAAACTTGCCAAAGAGCTATCCAAACGTGATACCGGTCAGACCTTGTATGTGCTCGATGAGCCGACGACAGGTTTGCATTTCCATGATATCGCCAAGCTCCTAGACATCTTGCATACGCTACGTGATCGAGGCAATACCGTGGTGGTGATTGAGCATAATCTCGATGTGATTAAGACGGCGGATTGGATTGTAGATTTGGGTCCTGAAGGCGGTTCGGGCGGTGGTGAGATTATCGCTGAGGGTACGCCAGAGGACGTGGCGGAAAACGCGCGCTCGCATACGGGGCGGTTTTTGAAGCCGATGTTGCAAGCCTAAGTTTGTTACCAGCGTAGGTTTGTTACAAGCTTAAGTTTAGCGGTAAGGGTTAGTACGTTGTCGTCTAACCCTTTTTTTAACTGCTCATCATTCTGTGACTTGATATTCATTGATAATACTTTACATGTTGACCTAATATTTACACAATGAAGCGAGATAAGGACACTTCGATATTATCCAAGGAAAAAACCGTTATAGAACGATAAGGATGCTAGGATGATTTTATTTAAAGGAAAAACCAACGATCTTGAAACCCTATTTCCCCCTACCCTAAAACTAGATGGTCAAATCTGCGTGCGAAATGGTATGAGCATTCGCAGTAAATTTATGATTGGTATCTATGATATTGCCCTATACTTGGGTGAAATGACTGAAGATGCCGAAACAGCCATTACTGCACGCTATGCCAAGCAATTGCGCATGGTGTCTCGCCGCAATATCAAAGGCTCGTTACTGGAAAACGCCTTCAAAGACGGCATTAGAGCGAATAGTAGCGAAGAAGAATATCAGAAAATCGCCTCAGTGATTGATGACGTGTTCGGTGAGTTGTTCAAAACCAACACCATCAAAGAAGGGGCAATGTTTACGATTGAGTTTTCGCCAGAGCATGGCGTTCGTTTAAATTATGATGAGGTTGGCGATCTTCCTTATATCAAAGAAGAAGGCTTTGACCAAGCTATTCTTCGTGCTTGGTTAGGCGATAAGCCTATATCACTTGAGATGAAAAAGGATTTGCTAGGTCAGCACTAATGTTACACTGCTTATTTTTACACTTCCCATGTTTTAGACTTCCCATCAAGCATCGGAAGTGAATCTAGCTAATTGATAGTGCCAGTAACTTTTTTACTAGTGTTACTAGGGTTGTATTTATTGCAACCCTATTTTAAAGATGAATAGCGGCGTTATTGATATGTTTGGCGTCATTCACTAGGATAACTGGGTATTCATCCCTTACCCGCCTAGTTTTCTTTGATTCGATAACAAGTAAGTTGGTGTTTTTCATTTTTATCCCAATTTTTTATCCCAATAGCGGCAATTTTTTTGCTTTGATTCTTTTACCCTATCGTCCATCAAGGGTTACTACAATACTATGTTTCTTTTTGAATGGGTATGCTAGTCTAAAACAAAAAAAATCAGGCAGCTTATGAAACCACTTGCGCAAAAGCCCACTAAACCAATCCTATCAACCCGTAACACGCCGCAAACCTTTACCCTCAATAAGCTTGCCAAACCTATCGTGCGCGATGATATTTTTTCGTTGCCGCCTGCTGTGTATGGCACTATCTATTTGACGCTAATTCCGCTATTTGGCTTTTTGTACAGTACCTTGCCAAATATGCAGTTTAACCATGAAAACGTGGGCTTTTTGGAAGCCATGTATTTTAGTACCATCACGGTGACCACCACTGGGTTTGGCGATATTACCCCAACCAATACCTTTACACGGGCGTTTGTGATGATTGAAGCGACCATTGGTGTGGTGTCTGCAGGTTTGTTTTTAAATGCGATTACCTATCAGCGTGAAGAAAACATGAGCAATCTGATGGACGCCTATGAAGCGAGAAAAGAAATCTCTTATGCCTTCGCGCGCCTGCACAGTCATGATAGTTTAATTACGCTTAACATGAATACTTATCTAAACCGCGTTAATCAACTGCTGGGCATAGAATCAGAGCAAACCCCGGTAGCGCAATCTGACCGTGAGGGTCGCGCTAATTTAAACCGCTCGCCTGATTTGCCCGCGGCGCCTGACGCCAAAGTCCCTCAGCAGCTTATTGGTATTCATGAGCCTATTCCCGAAACGCTAGCCTTTACTAATTTACAGCACTTATTTAATGCCTCGGCGCGCTTGACCGATGACCCGCGCAAGCCGTTGATTTGGTACTATTATCAAGCCTTGGATGAATTGGTCAATAGTATTGAGAATTTGGTGCGTGAAACCGAAACCTATCGCTGGGCAGATTTGGAGTCGATTTGTATTCAATATTTAAGTGATATCAAATCCTATGACTCTAGCAGCTATATTTTGGCAGAGCCGAATTTTGAAAAGCAGCTTGCGGATATCCAAGCCCAGCGCCAGCAAGACATGTTACTTATCAGCGAATATCCAAGTGATAAAGCGGTTGAGCTGTCGAACGAAAATAGCTTAAACCCGTATATTATTTTGTTTATGGGTATTCAAACCACCATTGATTTTATCAAAAAATTCCAACTTCGCTATCAAGAAATTATGCAAACCATTTAATTTTATCGGCTCATAAAAAAACACCCCACATACCGTGAGGTGTTTTTTTTACTCAATCAGTCAATGAAGAATTAGTGACCAAATTGGTTGGCAGTATTTTTGGCGCCGCCCGCTTTCAAGGCGTTCTCACCCGAGAAGATTTCTTTGTGGTCATCACCGATGTCAGAACCTGCCATGGCTTGGTGTTTAACTGCCGCAACGCCTTCGCGAAGTTCTTTACGTTGTACTTCTTCAACGTAAGCTAGCATACCTTTATCACCGAAGTAACCTTTTGCCAACTGGTGCGTACTTAATGCCGCAGTGTGGAAAGTAGGTAGGGTGATCAAGTGGTGGAATACACAGGCTTCACGTGATGCATCAGCTTGGAAGGTGCGCGCTAGTTCATCTGCAGCGGTATTCAACTCAGTGTTGTCGTAGTCAGCAGACATTAAGTTCGCTTTGTCGTAAGCTGAGATGTCTTTGCCTTCTTTTTCCCATTTTGCGATGACTTGTTTACGGAAGTTAAGCGTCCAGTTGAATGATGGGCTGTTGTTGTAAACAAGCTTAGCATCTGGCACTTGCGCAGCGATACGGTCAGTCATTGATTTGATATGCGCGACGTCTGGTGTTGGCGTTTCAATCCATAGTAGATCAGCACCGTTTTCAAGGGCAGTCACACAGTCAAGTACCACGCGGTCAATGTTGGTGCCTTCGCGGAATGAGTACAAGCCGTTTGGCATACGAGTTGGGCGAACCAATTTGCCATCACGTTTTAATAGCACATCGTACTCGCTTGCATTTTCTAACGTCACTTCTTCAACTTCTAAGAAGTCTAAGTATTGTGAAGCAAGGTCGCCTGGCTCACGTGACACAGGAAGTTTTTGCGTTAATGATGCACCTTCAGAGTCAGTACGAGCAACGATTACACCATTGTCAATGCCAAGCTCTAAAAACGCATAACGAATCGCGTTAAGTTTTGCGATGAAGTCTTCGTGTGGTACGGTGACTTTACCATCTTGGTGACCACATTGTTTAGCATCTGATACTTGGTTTTCAACTTGGATAGCACAAGCACCGGCTTGGATCATTTGTTTGGTGAGCAAGTAAGTCGCTTCTTCGTTACCAAAACCTGCATCGATGTCAGCGATGATTGGCACGATGTGTGATTCAAAGTTGTTAATTTTGTCTAAGATAGCTTTAGTGTCTTGACCTGCTTCTTGCGCCGCATTTAATTCACGGAAGTAATCGTTTAATACTTTTTCGTCCGCTTGACGTAAGAAAGTGTAGATTTCTTCGATTAATTTTGGCACAGCGGTTTTTTCGTGCATAGATTGGTCAGGTAGTGGACCAAATTCTGAGCGAAGCGCAGCAACCATCCAACCTGAAAGGTAGATATATTTACGTTCAGTAGTACCGAAGTATTTTTTTACCGCATACATGGTTTGTTGACCGATAAAGCCATGCCATGCACCAAGAGACTGGGTGTATTTTGATTTGTCAGCATCATAAGCTGCCATATCACGACGCATGATGTCGGCAGTGTATTGAGCGATTTCTAAACCTGTTTTGAAACGGTTTTGGATAACCAAACGCGCAGCATCATTTTCGCTGATGTTTTTCCAGTTACCATATTTGGCTTTTAGTTCGCGGATATGGTCAATCGCTGAAACGTAAGTTGACATAGCAGTCTCCTGTTGAGGACGGTGGGATAAAAAAACTTAGGATGATAGTTGTGTTGTGATAAAAGTAAAAGTCTTAAATAAGCCAATATTTAGTGAGCGTTAAACACCGAAAATATGAATAATGTTTAAGACACAAACTAAATATCCAAAATAGGCTAACAATTTTTTTAACAAAATACGTGATATTTCTTACAGTGATATTAAATAGTCTGTTAAAATTAAGAATTCTATTTTGGCACTAATAAAGCTTTAAGTTGGCTTAAATAATGGAATGAATGCACTATACCCTTTAATTCATAATTTAGCTATTTAATGATTCGTATCTTTAGTATTTATTTAAAATATAGTATAATACAATCAATAACTTAAGTTTTATTGCTAGGTTTTAGCCCTGTTAAAACTAGCTGTTTTAGCCTTTTTTCTTAACTTTTAACTAGACAAACAATAATTTATGGATTTACAACGTGTGGATTTGAACCTTTTGGTGCATCTTGATGTGTTACTTCGAGAAAAAAACGTCACCAGAGCCTCTGAGCAACTCGGCATTACCCAGCCCGCCATGAGTAATATTTTACGTCGTTTGCGTAAGTTGTTTAATGATCCCTTGTTGATTCGCTCATCTGAAGGCATGACGCCGACGGAGCGGGCGCTTGAATTACAGCCGCGCGTACGCGAATTGTTAGCGGATTTAACTCAGTTATTAGAGCCGCGTACTGAGTTTCGTCCTTATACCTCAAGTCGTGTGTTTCGGATTATGACGTCAGATTATGCCGAAGCGACGCTGGTGCCTAGGCTAGTTAAAGCGCTGCGCAGTGAAGCCCCAAATGTGATTTTGGACTTCTTGACGCCATCGGATGTGTCGTATCGAGATATGGAACAAGGTCGTGTTGATTTGGCGATTAATCGTTTTAACGAGGTACCGCAAAGCTTTCACCAAGTGCTGATTTGGCGTGATACATTTAGTTGTTTGTTGTCGGCTGATAGTCCATATGTCAATCGCTTTAACCTCAAAAATTATCTTAAAGCTCAGCACGTTTGGGTTTCTAAAACAGGCATGGGTGTGGGTTTTGGGGTGAATCCCGAAAAATCTGGCGGACTTGGCTCAATTGATGCGGCGTTACAACGTCTCGGTCAAAAACGTCAAATCAGTGTCTTTACCCGTCATTATCAGATGCCTGCGATGCTCACCGCCAATAAAGACTTAATTGCTACACTACCGACTCGGGTGGCGCGCATGCAAGCAAATAATGATGATATCGTGATTAAAGAGCCGCCATTTTTTATTCCAGAGTTTGAATTGACGATGGCATGGTCGCCACTATTACAGCATCACCCTGCGCATCGTTGGTTACGTCAGTTGATTCAACATGTGTCGCGACAAATCATCGCCGAAGAGCGCATCAAGTATCCGCTACAGACTGCGATTCAAGACGGTTCGCTGCATACCCAGCCTATTGATTTGGTTGAAATTGATCCTGACCGTCAATGAGGGAGGGTCAGACAACCTGCTTATCTAGCACTGGTCTAGGACTGGCAAATTTTATCCACCCATAGCTCATACGGATATTTTCCTAAATGTCCGTAACGTCCTTTTTCAGTCACTCGCCCTTCAATACAGACAGGTAAACTAATCGAGACGCCCGTTTGACCTTGCGCTTTGGCATACTCGGCTAATAGATTGTTTGGGTCAAATACATGGTATTTGGTGGTACCGTCATTAAATTCAGATTGCTCTAAGCTTTGAGTAAATGTGCCTTTTAACGTCAGCGTTTTTTTGGGCACACTATCAATGCTTTCTTTGATATCGCTTAATTTACCATTTTGCAGCGATTGGTACGCCACGCCGGCGCAACTTGCCAATAAGCCAATTATTGCCACACCACCGCCCAACCATGCGGCTTTTTTACCCTTTATCTTGTTAGTTAGCATGGTGTTTTCCTTATCATTGATCACAAACTCATTGGTATAAAAAAATGATAGCAATATTCGTTGCTATCATTTGTAGGTTTTATTTATCGTTACACTACCCTTGGGTAAATAGCTTAGCGAATATAGGTATGGTCTTCAGGATTAGTCACCGGCTGTGTCAGCGCTTGGGTTGGTAAGACTTTCTTAAGATAAAAATACCCTAGCATACCTGCCAATAATGACCCTAAAATAATGCCAAGTCGTTCGTCAAACGGTTTGACCTCAAGTCCCGCAAAGGCAAGCCCACCAATAAACAAACTCATGGTAAAGCCAATACCACATAAAATCCCCACGCCAAATACTTGTCGCCAGTCAACATTGGTAGGCAAGCTAGCTAACCCAAGCTTGACGCCAAGCCAACTAAATAGCATCACCCCAATCGGCTTGCCTAGCAGCAGTCCTAGTGCGATACCGAGCGGTACCGTATGCAATAGCGAGGATATCCCCGTACCTCCGAGATAAATGCCCGCATTAGCAAACGCAAAAATCGGTAAAATAATAAAACTGACTGTGTCCTGCAAGTCATGTTCAACCGATTCGAGGGGTGAATGCTCAGGGTGCTTGTTGTCTGTCATTGGGATGAATAGCGCAAGCAGCACACCGGCAAGCGTCGCATGTAGCCCCGACTTTAACATGGCTGCCCATAGCAAAACGCCAATCATTATATAAGCGGTGGTGCGGGTGACGTTAAAGCGATTCATGAGCCACAATATCACCAAACATACCCCGACCCAAGCCAGTGCCGCCATCGACAAACCCGATGAGTAAAATAACGCAATAATGATAATCGCACCGATATCATCAAAAATAGCAATCGATGCCAAGAATACTTTGAGCGCGGCGGGCACGCGATTGCCCAGTAACGTCAGCACACCTAAGGCAAACGCGATATCTGTCGCCGCCGGAATCGCCCAACCTTTCATCAACTCTGCGTGCTGATAATTGAATGCGGCATAAAAAATCGCAGGTACCATCATACCACCGACCGCAGCAATCGCAGGCAAGACGACTTTTTTGACCTCTGATAGCTCACCCACTAGCATTTCCCGCTTAAGCTCAAGTCCCACTAAAAAGAAAAACACCACCATCAAGCCATCGTTAATCCAATGTAGTAAATGATGATCGATACTAAAAGAGCCGATTTTTATCGAAATAGGCAGATGCAAAAAGTGCTCGTATATGTCACTCATCGGAGAGTTTGCTACCACCATCGCCAACACAGCGGCAAACGCCAACACGATACCCGCAGCCATATCGTGTGCCAAAAATTTTTTAAATTGGTTAAATACTATCATCTGTCTAAAACTCTTTTTAATACCATCTTTTATTTATGAAATATACCACACTTAAACCAAGCAAAATAGCCTACAATACCATCATACCATATATTTTATTATATCATATAATCTATTTTTATGATAAATAATTTCATAATTCTACATTAATAGAAAATTTTATTCATTTATTCACTATTTTAGATAAATTAATTTTTTAGCCGTATGATTTTTTGGTGTTGATAGTTAAGATTCTAAACATGAATGATTAATAAAGTTGTTAACACCCCATGCCTATTTTGTATTATTATTTTATCGCTACTTGCCTACCGATTTAGAATCAGCCTTTCAATAGTGTGGATATTTTGCCAACTTCTCTTACCGATCTTGATTTAACCCCGCTCAAACGTTTTTCTCATAACGTTATCGCCAATATCCGTGCCACGGGTCACATGCTAATAGGTTCCAAACGTGCGTTTTATTGGGTCAAGCCCACCGTATGGCAGTTTTTATTGTTTGGATTGACGGCACTGGCGAGTAATTTGCTGTTTTCGTGGTTGGTGGCTGAAGATGCCACCCATTTTAATCCACAAGGGCTGATTAGTTATTTGGTGTGGCCGATGGTGATGTTGGTGGCAGGATTGATTCTTGCCAAACGTCATTTTAATGCCATGCTGATTTTTGTGCCGGCGATTTTGTGGCTGTGTGCTGACACTTTTATGATGCTGGTGCAAAGCCTGATTCAGTTTATCTCAGACTTGGGCTGGCTACCTGAATGGACGTTTGATACGATTGGTATTGTGTTCGTATTGGCGTTTGTCTGGCAGTCATTATCGCTGCTGTGGATTTTTGGCAATCAATTACGCTGGTCATGGATTGAGCGTGTCCTGATTATGCTAGGTGCGTTTGCCGTACTCAGTGTATGGCAAAAAAACGTGCAATCTGAGCCGATTTTTCAATCTGACCCCGTCGAACCCGTGGTCACTGAAGCGGCATTTTATGCGCAGCCTGAGCTTCTGGCTCATATGCTAAATAACGTGCAGCCGCAACGCCCGACTATACATGATTGGTACTTTATGGGTGTCGCAGGTCATGGCGAGCAAGATGTTTTCCGGTCAGAAATTGAGCTAACCAAAGAATACTTTGACCATCAATTTGGCACAGCAGGACGCTCGGTTGAACTCATTAACAATGCCAATACCCTGTCTGCGCTACCGATTGCCAGTAAAACCAGTATTGAACGCGCTTTGCAAAGTATCGCCAAAAAAATGGATGTCAATGAAGATGTGCTATTTTTGACCTTGACCTCGCATGGGGGTGACAAGGTGATTGAGATGTCCAACCCACCGCTAGCGCTCGATAATGTCGATGCCAAATGGCTACGCCAATCATTGGATAAATCTGGCATTAAATGGCGCGTCATTGTGGTATCCGCCTGTTATTCTGGCTCATTTATCAATGAGTTAAAATCACCAGATACCCTCGTGATTACCGCCTCAGCTGCGAACAAATCATCGTTTGGCTGTTCTAATGAAGCCGAATATACATACTTTGGACAAGCATTTTTTGCTGAAAGCTTACCCAAGCTTCGCCGTTTTCAACCTGCGTTTGAAGCCGCCAGTAAACGCATTGCTGAACGGGAAAAAATGATGGGGTTTGAACCGTCTGAGCCACAATTGGTGATGGGTGATGCTATTAAAGCGATATTGCCAGAATTTGAAAACAGTCTTAAACCCTTACCTGCGGTTGTGATAGCGCCATCGACTGCCGCCAGTGCTACTAGCGATGCCCATACCTTAAGTAGCCACCAACTGCACAAATAACGTAGACCGTTTCGGCTGTTTTAGCTGCCAAGATGCCTTGCCACTCGTCTTACCATCCATCGCGGTAGCGATTAGGAACAATTGATATTTTCTGCCAATTTTTTAGCGATTTTATAATTTTTGCACATAAAACTTTTGGACATAAAAAAGTGGGTTAACCTGAGTTACCCACTTTTTTATCAAATAGCGCGTCAAATAGACTGTGTCAGTCAATTATTTGATTTTAGCTTCTTTGAATACAACATGTTGACGTACCACTGGATCAAATTTTTTGATTTCCATTTTGTTTGGCATGGTACGTTTATTTTTGGTCGTGGTGTAAAAATAACCCGTACCTGCAGTTGAAACTAATTTGATTTTATCACGCATCGCAATTGCTCCCTAAGAATATGAAAAGGCAAAAATTAGATTTTTTCGCCACGAGCACGCATATCAGTTAAAACTTGGTCAATACCAACTTTATCAATGATACGCATACCTTTGGTAGTCAAGCGAAGCTTAACAAAGCGGTTTTCGCTCTCTACCCAAAAACGATGGGTGTGTAGATTTGGTAGAAAACGACGGCGGGTTTTGTTGTTTGCGTGAGAAACATTGTTACCTACCGCTGGGCGTTTTCCAGTCACTTGGCATACTCGAGACATGGCTTACTCCTAATCGGTGTGCATGAGGGCTGCTCATGCCTGTCACAACTGATACTCGCACATCTCGCATATCATTGAAGCTAAAAAAGCTAGGGTTTCAACGATTCTAGTGTTGAGTATCTCAGTTTGAATCAATAATTAATCTTTTGGCGGCGCACTTAAAATTAGCTACTCACGGCTAGTCACTTGACTTGCGTCAATCAAAACCATTTTAAGCAAGCGTCAAAAAATCGCTAGTAAATTTAAAGCCGCTATTTATACCATAACTTATGCCAAAATGCAATGTGATTGGATAAAAATTTAATGGGTTAAAACGCCTTGTTTGACCATCAAGGGTGGCGGGTTTTGATACCCAGGATACTTGCGTAAAATTTGCTGACTTAACCAGTCAATTTGCGCATCGACAAAAGGCGTGTCGGTCTGTAATTGGTTAAAAATAACCAAAGCGACTTTTAGCCCTGCTTGCCAAATTGCTTGTAGGGTTAGCATGGCGTGATTAAGGCTGCCAAGCTTGATACCGACGACCAGGATGACAGGGCATTTGAGCGCGGCTGCCACATCAGCAAGCGTTTCTTGCTCATTAATAGGGGTAAACCAGCCGCCTGCCCCTTCAACTAAAATCACATCGGCAGGATAGGCTGCGATGGACTTATGGATGGTATCGACTAATTGGGTTTTGGTGAGTGTCACGTTATCAAGCTGCGCGGCGATATGCGGTGAGCAAGGCGTCGCTAGCTGGATAGGCGCAATGACAGACAGCGGTGGTTTGACATTGGCAAATTGATTGATGCGCCTTGCATCATCGCTATATGTTTGACCGTTGTCATCGGTTTCCATGCCTGCCGTAACGGGCTTGATAGCATATACACTTTTGCCTTTTTCAGCTATATTCTTGACCAGTTGCGCGGTGGTGGTGGTTTTACCGATTTCTGTGTCGGTACCTGTGACAAAATATGCGCCGTTTAGTGAAGATGCAGCATCGTTAACATTAGATAAATTCATTATTTCTTACTTGCTTTATGGTTAATGGTTTGGGTGGTTTTTTGAGCTGATTGGGTAATTTTTTCAATTTTTTGCTCAAACGCTGGCATTAGTTCTTGCAAAGTTTGTTGCTGATTTTTCATAAGCAGTCTATAAACAACCCATGAACACAGCCATTTTTAATAATTTCATTGTGATTCCTTTTTTAAAATACGTGCAAAAATCTGCTAAACTTTATCACAACTCTAATCAATGTCGCAAAATAACAGGAAAAAAGATGAACGATTCACCGATTATTGCCATTGTTGGATTTGGCTCATTAGGGGCGTTATTTGCCAGTATATTAGCCCCAAACATGCCTTTTGAGAACTTGCGTATCGTCGCCGATACTGACCGTGTCAACCGCTACCAACAGCAAGGTTTATTGGTAAATGGCGAGCCATTAACACTCAACTATGTCACACCAAATGAAAGCCCTCATTCAAACCTAAGTCCTGCCGATTTGGTGATGGTGTGTACCAAATTTTATCAGTTACATGAGGTATTACCGCTCATCAAAAGTCAACTTGGCGCCAATACGCTGATTGTTTCTGCCCTAAACGGTATCGCCAGCGAAAAAGTATTGGCAAACGCCTTTGGTGACGAGCGCATTGTGTATTGTGTGGCGCAGCAAATGGACGCCATGAAAAATGAGCCGCATGAAAAAAATGGGGAAAATGCTAGCCAACTGATTTATCGCGATCATGGACAATTGGTCATTGGCGCGATGACAACTGATAACGCTGAACGCGCACGCGTGCAACAAGTCGATGCCCTCTTTAATCAAGTCAATTTCCCGCACTCAGTAAGCGATGACATGCCGCGCCAGCTGTGGGGCAAATTGATGTTAAATACCGGCGTCAATCAAACCGTGGCATTGTATCAAGGTACCTTTGATACCGTGCAACAAGCGGGTGAAGCGCGCGACATGTTCAAAGCCGCGATGCGTGAAGTGATGGCAGTGGCACACGCTGAAGGCGTAACCTTAACTGAGGAAGATTTCAAAAAATGGTTGGCGATTATGGATGCGCTGGATCCCAAAGGCATGCCATCAATGCGACAGGATTTAAAAGCAGGGCGACGCTGTGAGCTTGATTTGTTTGCAGGGACGATTCGCGAATTGGGGGATAAGCATGGCATTGACACCCCGGTCAACGACACCCTATATGATGGCATCAGTGCATTAATGGCTAACAATCAGTCATGATGACAACCCTAGCGCTATTGAAAAAAACTAGGCATAAAAGCAGTAAATAGAAACGGTGGATAAAAGCAATGAATAACCACTACAAATAAAAAAGGGCATCTAGCTTGCCCTTTTTTATATCAACAACCGTTATTTTTTACCAAAACGCTCACTCATTTGCGCATAAAAACGTGCCACATGTTCACCCACTACACTGGCATCTTTGGGATTAAACTTCATTACTCGCCCAAAATCCAAGCCAACATACAACACGATATCAGCGAAGGTGAGTCGATCACCGAGCAAGTATTTGTGACTCGATAATAGCTCGTCAAAGTACGGCAATGCTTTTTTGACACGGTTGATGCTCTCTTCTGCCATACCAGGCACTTGGTTTCCCATCAATGCGCGAGATGGATGCCCATGCTGGAAAGCCAGCATCATGTTATACAGCACGTGAAACTCCGCATTGCGTGACATTGCGGTGATTTTGGCGCGTTGTATAGGGTCTGAGCCCATCACTTGCTTACCATTGCCTGCAAGTCGAATATCCAGATATTCACAAATGGCATGTGAATCATTGAGCACAGTGCCATCATCAAGCACTAATACAGGCAACAGCCCGAGTGGATTGACCGCCAAAAACTCCGGTGAGTTTTGCTCATTTTTGCCAATATCCACGTTGATGACTTGTAAATTATGAATATCATTGATATCAAGTTCTTTGACTTTTAACAATAAGTCGACCTTGCGCGGGTTTGGCGGGGCATTCATGGTGTATAGTTTCATCACTTGTTCCTTATGATGTGTGATTTTACCTTTAATATACTTGAAACCACCGTTTTACGAAATAGGGTTTTTAGGCGCAAAGGAAATTTTGCTGATAAAAAATCCCCCTGACAGCAGGAGGATTTTCAGTTTGAGGACAAATGTTTATCGAAGCTTATTTTTTATCCTGCGCTTTTTGCTCATCTTTTTGCCCTTCTTTATGCCAAAAGGCTTTGACTACTTCAAATTGCTCGGCAAGCGACTGCATCAAGGAGCTGTCTTTGTGCGCTTTTTTGGCGACGGGTGGCAAGATGTGCTCATAATAGGTATTGGCGAGCACTCGGCGCAGTATGCCCTCCCCGATGAAGCCTTGGTCATCGTTGAGTGTACTGGCAGAGCGGAGTATGTTGCGAATATCGTATTGGGTTGGTACGATATCAGGCACTTGCTTATTACAATCTGTTAGCGTGTACACCGCGACCCGCGCCGAGCGTACCGAAGTTTCAACGGTGAACACCACATCATTGTTGGTCTCAACAAATTGACCGATGAGACCTAAATTGGTGCAGCCTTCGGGTACAATTTGCGGACGGTCGCCTTTGGCACGTGGCATAAACATCGAAGTGATATAGGGCATATAGGCGGTGTTGGCGATGGTATTGGCTAAAATATCATCTTTTTGCTCAAGCAAATCTAGGTGGTATAGCAGCTCCATCACAATTTCATGCCCCGTACATTCTGGCATGGTTTTTGGCACATAGTTGCCTTTTTTATCCATCAATAGCCCATACACCCATATCACCACCACGTCTTTAGGTTGGTCAAGAAATTGCGGTTGGCGGTTAATAGTAAAGCTCATAAGCCAGTTGGAATCGGTGATGGTAACAATACCGCCTGTGACTGTTTTGCCTGATAGCGGCGGATTGACACAGTATTTTTCGCTGATTTTGCGCAAAAGCGCCGAGTCTTTGCAAGTTAATGTTGCTGACATCCAGGCAGATTTGGGTACACGACGGTTAAATTTTTCTGGACGACCAAACACAGCAGATTGTTTGGCAAGGTCATTCCATAGTACCCAGCCTTTCGTTTTTCCCATTTCATCATCAGTGAGACGGATATCAGGTGCAGTGTCACTGGTGCCATAGCGCGTATCTTCCGTCATTGACCCTGTGGTAATAATCACAAAATCATTGTCTCGTACAGGGATATGGACTTGTTGACCTTGTTGGGTGGTTGTCAGCCCTTTAACGATTTTTTTGTCGCCTTGCTGCTCAAAATCAACCGCTGTCACTAACGTGTCACTTTGTAGTTTGACGCCTTTATTGATTAAAAATTTTTGCGCAGGTACCACAAAGCTGTCGTATTGGTTGTATTTGGCAAATAACAGGGTCGACATATCTTTGATGCCATCTAAGGCTTCCAAAAACCGGTGCATATAAAGCTTGCACTCAAGTAAGCTGTGCCAATTTTCAAAAGCAAACATACTACGCCATAGCGTCCAAAAATTACTGTCCAAAAAACTCTGGCTAAAGTAATCTTCAATGGTGAGATTATCGAGTTCATCTTGATTTTTTAGTAATAAACGGACGATGGCAAGTTGGTCGGCTTTGTTGAGATTAAACTTGTGAAAATCTTTGATGTCGCCTTTGTTATGAATCAACCGTGCTTTAGAATAGTTGGGGTCATTGTCATTGATCAGGCGGTATTCATCAAGCACTGAATAAGGATCTGGTAGCTCTAGCGCAGGTATATCTTGGAACATATCCCAAAAATTCTCGTAGGTGGTAATCATCTCACGACCGCCGCGCATGATATAACCGTCTTTGGCATTACCAGCGCCATCAAGTGAGCCGCCTTGCACCGCTAATTCTTCTAAAAAAGTAATGTTCTCGCCTGGGATATGGGCATCTCGGATAAAATAATACGCCGCTGCCAACCCGCCAATACCGCCGCCGACGATATAGACTTTACTGTCTTTAAAACGCCCGGTATCAAAACCGATATTACGCTGATAGTTACCACGGGCATCGCTAAAAGGCATCGAACTGCCAGGTTGATTAGATTGATAATCCGCCCGCTGTGGTTGGTGATCGACCTTTTTAAAAGCCATATTTTTCAAAAATTCACTGTTGTTTTTAGCGTTGGTTGTCATAATGAAGTGCCCTATTTTGCATAAGATTAGTATTGAATAACATTAGCGTTAGCTAACTCTTTAAACCGCGCTGCTACCTTTTGACATTGACCTTAACTGCCCATTCTTAATTGCCCATTAAGACTGCTACACAATAACCAAAGACAACGGCGCGGTTATAATAATTATGATTGATAATCATTATTTATAATTAATAAACTCACTTAGATTTTTAACTAAGCAATTTTATTATAACCACATTATAGAACCTCGCTAAAGCGACTTTGTGTCGAATAACCTTTGATTAAATATTCAGTTATTTGCGCTTTTGTAATCAAACGTAACCAGTTATCGCACCTATTGAGTTTTCTAAAGGGATAAAAATCGATTGAGTTCAGTTGCTAAACGCCGTAAAATGTATCACTATACTAGAACACTGAAATGCTTTACTTGTCCTCTTTTACTCAAACAAAACCTACTATGCCGCACACTTCGCCATCATTCCTACCCGCCTATGATTATTTGGTTGAGCTACTGAGCCAAACCGATGATAGTGACTTTATCCGCGAAATTTTGGCAGCGCTACTGACTGAAAAAGAACAAAAAGAAATCGCCAATCGTATTCAAATTTTTGCCTTGTTTCAGCAAGCGCTACCACAACGCGAAATTGCGGAGCGCTTGGGGGTGGGCATTGCAACCGTATCACGGGGCGCCAAAGCATATGGTCAACACGATATCAACCAATTATTGCCAAATCTGAGTCATTTGAACCTATAAATTTGTGATAATGGCTTCAAGCGTAAATAAGCCCCTCACAGTAGCATACTTTGGGGTGACATACTTTGGGGTGAGTAGAAGGGCGATGAAAATCCGTGAGAAAATAACTGGCATGCCATAAAAGAGTTGCAAGCAGGGGTTAATCTGATTACAATGTATCATCATACTAGAACACTGAAACATTGATTAAAATTTAAGATAGGGTAAATTTAAGCCGCTATAAATTTAAGATAATGTAAATTTAGGACACTATAAATTTAAGACACCATGATGACTACACACGCCAAACCGCCCAAAATCGCCCTTGCCAGCAAACCAAGCCTGATTAAACTTGCACAAGACATTGATTTTTTTGAACTCTTTAAACGCATCGAAGCCAAATACGCTACTTGTTTTTTACTGGAATCGTTGGGCGAAGAAAGCTATATTTCACGTCATCATGCCATCGGCTTTGACCCTGCGATGACAGTGTTGGCAAAAGACCGCCATACTTTGACTATCACCAACAATCGCACGGGGGAAAGCACGGATTATACCTGTGACAATCCTTACCAACTACTGCGCGAAATCACCCCACAGCATGTGATTTCACGTAGCCATACCGGCGGATTGGTCGGTTTTTTGGGATTTGATAGTGTCAATTTTTTTGAGCCGACCCTGAATATTCAAACCAGTGATGATTTCGAGCCGTTCAAATTCGGTATGTACTTAGATGGGTTAAGCCTTGATAAGATGACCGGTGAAATTTTTTATTATTATTACGATACCGACCACCAAAGCAATCGTATTGACGAAATTAAGTCATTATTGAACGCTATTTCGCCTGACTATACCCAGCCCACTGCTGAGCATTTGGGCGATGGCATGAACCGCGAGCAACATGCGGCAGCAGTGATGAAAGTCAAAGAAGACATTAAAGCTGGGCTGATTTTCCAGTGTGAAGTGGGTTTCAAGTCGCATTATCGCATCCAAGGCGATAGCATGCCAATTTATAGTAAACTGCGCGAAGTCAACCCGTCACCGCATATGTACTATGTCAAATTTGGCGCCCAAAAAATCATCGGCGCATCGCCTGAGTTGTTGTTCCGATTGCGCAATGGTGAGATGGAAACCTTCCCACTGGCGGGCACCACCAAACGCGGCAAGGATGAGACCGAAGATCGCCAATTAGCGCGCGCCTTGCTCAATGACCCCAAAGAAATCGCCGAACATAATATGTTGGTGGACTTACATCGTAATGATATCGGGCGGGTGGCACGCTTTGGGACGGTAAAAGTGCGTAACTTAATGGATATCAAGCGCTTTTCACATGTCCAGCACATCTCCAGTGAAATCGTCGGTATTCTTGACCCTAATCATGATATGTTCACCGCGCTTGCCAGTAATTTTCCCGCAGGTACGCTATCAGGCGCACCCAAAATTGAAGCAATGAAAATTATAAATACACTAGAGCCCGATGGCCGCGGCGCTTACGGTGGCGCACTCGGTCAGTTTTGTTTTAATGGGGATTGTATTTTTGCTATTCCGATTCGCTCGCTGTTTATCAATGGCGAAAAAGCGTATGCGCAAACTTGCGGTGGCAATGTGTATGACTCCAATCCTGAAGATGAGTATGAAGAAATTGTGCGAAAACTGTCTGCGATGAAAGTTGTACTGTCCAATTTTGCGCCAGTGTCGTAAGCTAGTTTTTAATCATAACGATAGCTTAAGACAGACAAGAGTGATGATAGATTGGCATGATAGCAAGATATATAGCAGTATTTTAAACATTTAGAACTACCGCCAAACCTATTTTTAGAGTTGACTATGCAAGTGTTAATTATTGATAACTACGATTCTTTTACCTTTAACTTATACCAATATATTGGTGAGATTTTAGCCGCAGACAATCAACCTTTTAACGTGGTTGTCAAACGCAATAATGAGATTAGCTTAGCGGATATCCAAGCCATGAATCCTGACCGCATTATCATCTCGCCTGGTCCAGGTTCGCCCGATGACCCTGCTTATTTTGGTGTGTGTGGTGACGTCATTACTGAGCTTGGCAAAACCACACCGCTGCTAGGCGTGTGTCTTGGCATGCAAGGCATTGCGCATTTTTTTGGTGGTCAAGTGGTGCGCGCCAATGTGCCCATGCATGGCAAAACGTCACCGATTCGTCATGATGGTCAAGGCGTGTATCAAGGTTTGCCACAGCAGCTTGACATCATGCGTTATCATTCACTGATGGTCGATGCCGCCTCACTCCCCGAGTGTTTGGTAGTGACCAGCCTGGTATCTAGTGAGCAACATAGTGATAAAAACCTCAAAGATGCCAGCCTAGCAGGCGATGAAATCATGGGTATTCGCCACCGTGACTATCCGATTCAAGGGGTGCAATATCACCCAGAATCCTTCGCCACCGAAGGCGCCAAAACGCTGCTGAAAAACTTTTTGTTAGGATAATTTACAACATCAACAAAATCACCGACAACACCACCCCAACGGCAACAAACGCCAAACCACGTTTAAAGATTTTGGAACTTGGGGTGAATAAAAACAAACTCGATAGCACAAAAAATAGTAACGACAACCCAAATAATGTATTCAATCCGCCCATACTGCCCTTTGACGGGGCTTTATGAAAATTCACCATTTTATCTAATACCACAGGCAGCTTTTTGCTGGTATAAGTCACCTCACCTGTTTTAGTATTGTACTGTCCATCTTTAAAAAGCTGTATATCACCCTGCTGCTCCCTAAAATCGATGTTTTTCATTTTTAGGGTTTTGGCTAAATTTTTCTCATCAAGATTGGTTGCCACGACTTGCTTGACAGTTTTTGAAGATTTTAAAAAATCAGTGTCGCGAAATACCAGCAACATGCCACTTAGCGAATAGACCAGCATAATGCCAACCATAAAGAATCCAACATAGCGGTGCCCAAGCCTCATGTAGATACGCAAATCTTTCATTGTCATTGTTTGACTGCCTCTTAAAAAATTGAGCCGTCATTATCCAATAATAGATTGATAATGTAAATAATAATGATTATCATTTAATTAGATAGCATCGCACCCATCTACACAGACCAATTTTTGCGCCATTGGTTACTGCTGCAAACGCGCCAAATATAGACCTCAAAGAGAAAGCCTATGAATCAAAAACCGTCAATCAAATTTAGTGAGACTGTTTTAACACATAGGCGTAGGCAATCTTTTTACCTTGGTCGTCATACTCCCAGTACACGCCCTGCACTTCTGGTTCAAAGCCTGGCAAGCGATTAACCCCTTCTTGCAATGCCAAGAAGTAGTCCAGCACAGCCCCATCCCACACTTCCCCAGGTACAATACAGTACACCCCTGGTGGATACGGTAGTGCACCTTCCATGGCGATTCTGCCTTTGATGTCATGCAGCGATACCAGCTCGACATCATTACGGATAAAGGCGTTATGGGCATCAAACGCGCTTATAGCAACCTTGGGGCGATGTTCGCGCTCAAACATTTGTTTTTGTCGTTTGTTGAGCTGATGTTTGGCATAGAAGTTATGCATGAGTTGGCATAGTTCATTGATGGTCAGTTTGCGGTACTGCGGATATGCCTTAGCCAGTGTCGGCAACACTTGGGTGACGGGGCTGTTTTCGCGAATGTGCTTTTCAAAACTGACGATACGGGCGACCAAGTGCTGGAATTTTGCCAAGGTTTCGGCAGGCGTCAGTAAGAATAAAATCGAGTTTAAATCGGCTTTTTCTGGAATGACCGAGCTTTCACGCAGATAATGCGCCAAAATCGCGGCAGGAATCCCTGTCGCTTCATACTCGCCGGTTTGCATATCAATGCCTGGCGTGGTCAGTAGCAATTTACAGGGGTCGATAAAGTATTGGTCATCGGCATAATGCTGAAAATCATGCCAACGCGCCCCTGCCTCAAAGCGGAAAAAGCGAATATCATGGGCAATGGTTTCGGTATCGTAGTTTTGCCAAGCTTGCCCATCTACTGTAGGCGGGACAAATGGCAAAATCATGCTACAAGTGTCTAGCAGCATTTTACGAGCTTCGATACCGCCGATGACACACTCATGCCACATGCGCTGACCGGCTTTACCTTCATGCATTTTGGCATTGACATCAAGTGAGGCAAACAACGGGTAAAACGGCGAGGTCGATACGTGCATCATAAACGAGTTGTTAAAGCGTTTATGATTGACATAACGGGCTTGCCCGCTGATATGGTTATCTTTTTTATGGATTTGTGAGGCTTGAGAAAAGCCTGCTTGTTGCTTGTGTACCGATTGGGTGACCAAAATTCCAGGATCATTTTCACCGAGCTCAAGCAGCAGAGGCGAGCAATCACGCATCATCGGGATAAACTGCTCATAACCCACCCAGGCACTGTCAAACAAAATATAGTCACACAGATGCCCGATGCGATCCACCACTTGGCGGGCGTTATAAATAGTGCCATCATACGTGCCCAGCTGAATTACCGCCAAGCGAAATGGGCGGGCATCATCGGCTTTATCGGGCGCAACTTCACGAATACGCTCACGGATTTCGGCTTCCTCAAAACAATGGGCAGGAATGCCGCCAATCAAACCATAAGCATTGCGGTCGGTCTCTAAATACACAGGCGTACCACCTGCCATGGTTAAGGCACCTTGGTACACAGATTTGTGATTGTTACGGTCAAACAGCACCAAATCACCATGCGCCACTAAGGCACCAATCGCAATTTTATTGGAAGAGGAAGTACCGTTGAGCACAAAGTAGGTTTTATCCGCATTAAAAACTTTCGCCGCATGCGCTTGTGCCTCAAACGCTGGGCCTTCATGAATTAGCAAATCGCCAAGACGGACATCGGCATTACAGGAATCGGCACGAAACAGCGTTTCCCCAAAGTATAAATAAAAACGTCTGCCCGAAGGATGCTTACGAAAAAACTGTCCGCCTTGGTGCCCAGGACAGTCAAACGCCGCATTGCCATAGTCGGTATAGTCCATCAAGGCTTGGAAAAAAGGCGGATCGAGCGTGGCGATGTAATCCGCCGCCGCCGCATTGACCAATTGTCCGTTATAAAACTTTTGATCATCTGCCAGCTCTAGCACACCATACACATTGGGTAGCCATTCATCAGGCACTACATCACCATATTCAATCGCCACAAATATCGGAATAGCAAACCCCAAATCTTCAATATCTTGATACACACGAGGCAAGTCTGTCATCGTGACCACAATTGCTGCAATATTGGTATAGTCGGTCGATTCAATATCGATGGTACGATAATTAAGATTTAGGGCGTATTCGATGCCGTCACTGATGACTACTTTCATAATTATTTTCCTTGCTGCAACCGTGTCAGTTGCCAAAGCGTTTTTTAGACAATTATCTTAACGTAAAAATATGAAAAAGTGAAAAAAAGTACTTTTGTAGACGCTTATTACAGTGTTTGAAAATAGCCAGTAACATCGCTACCACACATCATTACGTGAATGACGTAAAATAGCTGTTAAAACCTGTTACACTAATGCTAACAATAATAAAAAGGACTCTTTCATGGGCGTAGATAACAGTATTTGGACTACTATTATTATGTATATGATTGCTGCCGTAATCTTAGGCATATTAACATATTTATGGCTAACGTTCCGACTCAAGAAAAAACAGCGCGATGATGCGATTCGTAATCAAACAATGGGAGCTAATCAAAGTATTGATAGCCAGCGCATCGATAATCAGCGTTAACTTAGATTGTCTCACAAGGATCAAGTATGCAAGTAGATAGTCAAATCTGGATGACCATTTTAGGTTTTATCAGTTTATCGATTGTGATTAGCATCGTAACCCATTTTTGGATTCGCTATCACTTAAAAAATAAAGCCGCTAAGCTGCCGCCGCAATCTCATACGACGCGTGCTCATACAACACCTAAGTCGCATCAGAAAAATCACTCATAAGCACGGTGTGAAATTTTTAGACAACACTTTTTAGAAAACACTGTAATTAAGCGCATTAGTTGGCTAATGCGCTTTTCATGCCGCTTTACCAAGTATCATGGGTCAACGTATGATGGGCTAATTGTTAAAAATATAAAAAAATACATAAAAAACAGTTGACGGCAAAAATAAAAATATATATTATACGCTCCACTTCGACATTAACGGTGAAAGCGGTCGAGGTCACGCTATAAACTAAGCGTGCTAGTGTCCCCATCGTCTAGAGGCCTAGGACATCGCCCTTTCACGGCGGTAACCGGGGTTCGAATCCCCGTGGGGACGCCAATTTTTTTAGTGTTACCACTAGAAAATACAGTTAAAAAGCCATACTAATTTAGTATGGCTTTTTTGTTTTTGTGGCTTTATAAATTCTCATTGCCGTTTTTTGCTCGTGCGCTTTTTTTGTTATGGGCTTCTTTTCTTATGCGGTTTTTAGCGGTAACCTCAATTTGTTGCAAAGCCATTTTTGCTAAGGTTTTGCCAAATACACCTGCGCAAACTGCAAATCCTCTGGAAACGTCAATTTGATATTGCTATGACTGCCTTCCACCAATAACGGCTGTTTGCCAAAATGCTCAAATAAACTGGCTTCATCGGTAAACGCAATCGTTTGCTCAATGGCTTGGATTAGATAATCATACAGTGTTGGCAATGGAAAAATCTGCGGGGTTTGTGCTAGCCACAACTGACTGCGATCAAGCGTTTTTTGTGCCAACACTTGGTCTTGTGAATGGATGATTTGTTTGACCGTATCACGCACCGGTACTGCTAATAAGCCACCCGCCGACTGTTGCGAAAATTGCTGTGTGGTCTGTGTGATCAATTTTTCTATATCGCTCGGATTGACACAAGGACGCGCAGCATCATGAATCAGCACCCAATGATTATCATACGCATGATGACTAGCTTTTTCACTGAAGTCTTTGTCACTGAGCGGATTTTGATATTGTCGCCAAATCGTTTGCACGGCGTTAAACACCGAATTCATCCGCTCTTTGCCACCTATCACCCACTCGATTGGCATGCTAAAGTTAAGTGTTTTGGCAATCGTATCTTCTTCAGAAATCACCAAATAGCAACTGCTTAGCTGGTGGACTTTGCTTAGCGCCGCTATGCTGTGTTGGAGCACCGTCTGACTGCCAATATGGGTGTACTGTTTTGGCATCTGATTACCAAAGCGTTTGCCAACGCCTGCAGCGACGACCACGGTGTCAATCGTAAAGTTGTTAGATAAATTGGCAGGTATTGCGTTAAGTTCTGACATGGCGTCTTTTCAACAATAAAGTAAACAGTTGACAGTAAAAATTGAGACAAATATAACTTTGGCAGTTTTTATGCTTTTATGGGTGAGACGTGGCGGTATTGTGGGCATTCGGTGTGACCACATCGGTACTATACACACTGCTAGCAGTCGACATTTGCACAAAAGTTTCACCTTGTTTGATTAAACCTAAATCGGAGCGAGCATGTTCTTCCACTGCTTCAAGTCCGTTTTTTAAGTCTTTGACATCGGCAAGCAATACCTCATTGGCTTTTTGCTGATCGGTATTGATGGATTGCTGTTCGCTGATTTGTTTATTTAATGCTGCCAAATCGCCACGACCATTGGTGCCAAACCAATACTGGTATTGTAGACATACCAACACAATCACCGCAAAAATAATCATAAACAGTTGACGCAAATAAGTCATGACAGCACTCAATAATAAAAACTTTTGGCATAAAAAAACCTTACCCCACGCATTGTAGCAAATTCAATGTCATGGGTTAAGGTTTTTATCACTTCAATGCTTTATCAAGCTCTAATATTTAAGCTTTTGGATTTAAGCTTTTGGCGCTAAGCTTTTAAAGTTAGGCTTTTAAAGTTAGGCTTTTGGGTTGCGTAAACCGATAAACTCGTCAGCACCGTGGTAGCTTGCAGTGACCATCTGCTCGATACGAAGCAATTGGTTATATTTGGCAACACGGTCAGAACGGCACAGTGAGCCTGTTTTGATTTGACCTGCAGCTGTCCCCACGGCTAAGTCAGCGATGGTGCTGTCTTCAGTCTCACCTGAGCGGTGTGAGATGACGGTGGCATAGCCATTTTTCTTCGCTAGATAAATGGCGTCTAAGGTTTCTGATAAAGTACCGATTTGGTTAAATTTAATCAAAATCGCATTGGCAATGTGTTTATCGATACCTTCTTGTAGAATTTTTGGGTTGGTGACAAACAAATCGTCACCCACGAGCTGTACTTTGTCGCCCAATTTTTGCGTTAAGTACGCCCATCCATCCCAATCGCTTTCATCTAGACCATCTTCAATCGAGATAATTGGGTATTGGCTCACAAGACCTGCTAAATAATCCGCAAAACCTTCTGAACTAAAGGCTTTATTGCCTTCGCCTTCAAGTACGTATTGACCGTTCCCTTGCTCATTTTTATGGTAGAACTCTGATGAGGCACAATCAAGCGCTAAGTAAATGTCTTTACCTGCGGTATATCCTGCTTGCTCAATCGCTTGCATGATGACAGTAATCGCTTCTTCGTTTGAGCGTAAGTTTGGTGCAAAGCCACCTTCATCACCGACTGCGGTGTTTAAGCCTTGTTTTTTTAGCACAGATTTTAGGCTATGAAACACTTCTGTACCCGCACGCAACGCTTCACCGAAGCTGGTGAAATTAACAGGCTCAATCATAAACTCTTGGATATCAACAGTGTTGTCCGCGTGGGCACCGCCATTTAGGATGTTCATCATCGGCACCGGCATCGATAGTGATGTTTGCCCACGTAGGTTAGCAATGTACTGGTGAAGTGGCAGTTTTTGTGATTGTGCGGCGGCACGGGCTGCTGCTAAAGATACTGCTAAGGTCGCATTGGCGCCCAATTTTTCTTTGTTTTCTGTGCCATCAAGCGCTAATAATTTGTTGTCAATGTCTTGTTGTTTTGATACATCCATATCAACCAGTGATGAACGAATTTCACTATTGACGTTGGCAACGGCTTTTTTGACCCCTTTACCTAGATAGCGTGATGCGTCACCATCACGCAGCTCAAGCGCTTCACGTGAGCCTGTCGATGCACCCGATGGCGCGGCTGCACGACCGATAGTACCATCCGCTAAAATCACATCGGCTTCAATGGTTGGGTTGCCGCGTGAGTCCAAAATTTCGCGGGCAATGATATCTTTGATTTGGTTATTGGTGGTGGTTTCTTCAGCGTACATGGCGTTTCCTGTTTTTATTCAGTAAAAGTAAAATTTTCGCCATAATAGCATATTTTGGTAAGTTTTTTTAGTAGGATAGAAAACCATATTTTGTTAGACTCATCGTAATAAATATCTACTCATATAAGCGAAAATCGTAATGATTAAAACCTCTTTATCCATCACAACCCTATGCACTTTTTTGACGCTGACTTTGTTGGGTTGTCAATCAAAAATTTTATCAAACCCACCACCAATGGTCATTACTCATCCTGAAGTC
The DNA here is from genome assembly GCF_032004885.1 of Moraxella sp. CTOTU47579. Lineage (NCBI taxonomy): Bacteria > Pseudomonadati > Pseudomonadota > Gammaproteobacteria > Moraxellales > Moraxellaceae > Moraxella > Moraxella sp. CTOTU47579. Next base: position 228,513 of record NZ_DALZOJ010000002.1, on the reverse strand, counting down.
AAAAAATCACTTGATATAAATAAGCCTAATCTTTCTAGCCCTTTAGTTGTTATGCCTAGCGTTCTTACTAAAGAGGGTTATCGTATTGCACCGATGGCAAAACTGACGGGTCCACTTAATCTAAAAGATAATTGCTTGATGATAGGTGATCAAGCGGTTGTTTTTCCAGCTGAAACCACGAGCTGGGATGCGCAAAACCAAATTCTAACTATAAGAAAAACCAAATACCGTTTAGGCGATACTATGTCCGTTGGTGGGGGTGAATATTCTTATGCAGCTCTACAGCCACAACCTAAAATCAATTGCAAAGTCGAAAAAGTATGGCTAATGTGACACTTTAAATCGAGTCAATCGCAGCGCATTGAGTAGTACAGAAATCGAGCTCAGCGCCATCGCCGCGGCCGCAATCATCGGATTGAGTAGCCCAAACGCCGCTAACGGTATACCAAGGCAATTATAGATAAACGCAAAAAATAGGTTTTGCTTAATATTACGCAGGGTTGCGCGGGCAATTGTGACCGCATAATCGACATGTTTGAGCGACTCGCCCATCAGCCTGGCCGTGGCGCTATGCTTGGCAATATCGGTTGCGCCTTCTACCGCAAAACTTGCGGTCGCCGTTGCCATTGCCGGAGCATCATTCACACCATCCCCGACCATTGCTACTTTTTTGCCTTGTTGTTGCCATTCATCAATGCGCTGTGCTTTGTCACGTGGCGACAGCTCGCCAAGCGCCTTGCTGGCGTTAATCTGCTGGGCTATATAATCCACCACCGATTGCTTGTCACCACTCATCACTACCACATCTAGATGATGGGCTTGCAGCGACGCAATCACCTTAACACTGTCTTGTTTAAGCTCATCGGCTAGCGCAAAGGCTGCCACAGGGGTGTCATCGATACTTACTGCCACTTGACTGGCAATTTGCCAAATGGGATTGGCTTGGGTAGTCGCTGCAGGCAACTGAAGATTGGCAAAACTTGGCGTGCCGATTTTCACCCGCCCAATAGTTGCTACCTGTGCCTGTATCCCCTGCCCGAGCACTGTCTCCACATGGCTTATGGTAAATGCCGCTGGACTTTGAGGCGTATCAGTCTGTTTATTGTAAAATTCAGCATAGTTCACTAGCGTGGTCGCAAGCGGGTGGTTCGCATGACGCTCGACACTGGCAACGAGCTGCAGCAGCGCTGCTTTATCTAAGTTAAACAGCTTTAGATTGTCATCTATCAGGTACGCTGCAGATAATTGGGGTTTGCCTTGGGTGATGGTGCCTGTCTTATCGAGTACTACCGTATCAATTGCGCCTGCCGCTTCTAAGGCTTGCGCATCTTTAAACCAAACCCCTGAGCGTGCTGCCACGCCCATGCCCGCCATGATGGCTGCCGGCGTCGCAAGTCCCAATGCACAGGGGCAAGCAATCACTAACACCGATACCGCGCGCATGAGTGCCGTGTCAAACGCGCCTAAGAACCAATAATTGGCAAAAAAAGTCAACAAAGCGATGGCAACCACCACCGGCACAAAGATACCTGCAACTTTATCTGCAATACGGGCAATGTGGGCTTTACTGCCTTGCGCGTCGTTGAGCGCTTGTATCATATCGCCAAGCCGTGTTTGGCTACCTTTGGCGGTGATTTGGTATTCAAAGCTGCCGTTTTCTACCATGGCACCTGCCAGCACCGTGCTGCCAATATGTTTAGATAGGGGCACCGACTCACCCGTCAAATGGCTCTCATCACACCAGCCTTCGCCAGCGGTGACGATGCCATCAGTGGCAATGCGAGTACCTGCTTTAGCACGTAAAATTTGACCAGCCGTGACTTGATCAAGGGGCAGGGTTTGCCACTGTGCATCTTGGCTTTGTGGATTGGGGCTTTTAACTTCCACTTGCTCAGGGGTGAGCGCTAATAGCAAATTGATGCTATTTAGGCTATGTTTTTTGGTACGGGCTTCTAGGTATTTCCCCATTTTGACAAAGGCAATTACCATCACACTGGCTTCAAAATACACATGGGCCATGCTATGCGCCATCCCATCATGCCCCATTTGGGCTGTGGTTTGCAGATAGCTCAACCAACTATAGGTCGAATACGCCCAAATTGTCAGTGTGCCCAGCACCACCAACACGTCCATATTGGCAAGACCGCCTTTGATACTCGCCCACGCACTTTTGTAAAACGGTATCGCCAAGCCAAACTGTACGATAGTTGCCAACACAAATTGTAGCCACAGCGGCGGCATCAGTGCGTGACTGCCTATCATCATGCCCGCCATGCCAATCAAAAAAGGCAGCAAGCAAATCCAAACCGCAATCAAGGTGTAGGGCGCTTTTTGCTCATAGGCTTCATGCGCAAATAGCGCGTTCTTCGGCTGCAATTTTGCCTCATAGCCTGTCTTTTTCACCCATTCTACAATCTGCTCGGCGTTGGTTTGTGATGCATCAAACTGCACCTGCGCCACTTCATTGGCATAATTGACATCGGCTTGCACTATCGCAGGCTTTTTATTGAGCACTTTTTCGATGCGGCTGGCACAGGCTTGACAAGTCATGCCATCGATATCAAGAATGACTTGCTCGGTATGGGCGTTGTCTGACGCGTGGGTGATCGATTGGGTAGTCATGATAGTGTCTGTCTTGTATGGAGTCCTTGTATGGTGTCTTTGTATGGCGTCGTTATACTACGTCAAAGCCAGCGTCTTCAATCGCTTCTTTAAGCGTGTTTTGTTGTGCTTGGCTGTCATCAAAGCTGATGGTTGCGCTGTTATGGTCTAGGCTGACATCGACAGATTTCACCCCTGCCACTTGATTGAGGGCATTGGTTACGCTTTTGACGCAGCCGCCACAAGTCATGCCTTGGATATTTAAGGTGATGGTTTGGGTTGTCATACTACGCTCCTTTTTTACGTTTACGTGGCTATTCTTTTAATTAATAAGCTTGTTTGCTAAGCCAGTCTTGCATTTGTTTGATTTCTGGCGTTTGCGCTTGTTTAATCTGCTTGGCGAGTGTTAGCATCGCTGGATTTTTACCATAGGTTTGCTCTATCGTTGACATATCAATCGCGCCTTGATGATGCGGTATCATACCCTTAGCAAAGGCGATATCAGGATTGGCGTCCATAGTTCCTTGCATCATGGCATCGTGGTTGCTCATGTCTTTTTGCTGATAGGCTTGCGTTATTTCTTTGGCATTGCTCGCCGCTACCTGACTTGATTCGTTTTTGTCCAACCAGTTTTGCATCACGCTGATTTCACTTTGCTGGGCATCGACGATTTTTTGTGCAAGGGCTTTCATCTCGGCATCTTTGCCATATTGCAGCTCCACTTTTGCCATCGCAATTGCGCCTTCATGATGCGGTATCATGCCTTTGGCAAACCCGACATCGGCATTCTTAGCTTGCACCCCTGCTGACATGGCTTGGTGCATTTTATTCATGATATCCATATAAGCCATGATATGCGGCGGCTGCGATTGTGACTGTGTATCCGCTGCCGAAGCCATATGATGCATTGACTGTGCTTGGGTCATGCTCGCATCGGCACTTCTCGCATCGATACTCATTGAATCGGTACTTGATGCCGTTGTTGCAGTTTGGGTGGTGTCATTTTTTGTACAAGCTGTCATACCTAGCGCCAATGCCACCACCCATGGCAAACCCACGATGTTATTCATATTCATATCCTTCAGGTTGCTTTTTTTATGTTCTTTGAAAAAAAAGATTGATTTATCACACTGTGGTATTACTATAAACCTTAACATTAGGTCAAGGTCAAGCAAAAAATGAATATTAATGAAGTCGCTAAATTGACTGAATTATCACCTAGGCAAATTCGTGAGTATGAGAAACTCGGTTTATTACAGACCATTCAGCGCACGGACAGTGGTTACCGTATTTTTAGCGATACCCAATTACAGCGTCTAAAATTTATCAAACATGCCCGTGATGTGGGATTTTCGTTAGCGCAAATTGAAGCGTTATTGGCTCTACAAGATAACAAGCAGCGTAGCAATGCCCAAGTCAAAGCGTTAACCCGCAATCACATCGATGAACTAAGCGATAAAATACAGCGGTTACAATCAATGAAAGCCACCCTGCAAGGATGGCACGATAGTTGTTTGGGAGATGGCTCGCCTACCTGTAGCATTTTAGAGGGCTTGCAAGATGGCGTACAAAATGGTTCAGTGACCAACCACCCTTGCCGCACCGAGCGTAGCCACTGAACAAACAATTTAAAAAAGTCTACCATCTTTTGCCAAATCACCCGCTAAAGTACGATTGTTGGCAGGGTTGGCAGGTGCCTCAATCGGGAACGGCTCGGTGATATAGTCAACATTGGTCAGCGCAGCTTTGAAGGCAAAAACTGACGTCTCGGTATCATCAAAGCTTACAATCACGCGATGATTTTCAGGTTCAAGATGCACTGCCTGAACCCCGCCGATGGTGGTTAAAGCTTTCATGACTTCCTCATAGCCTGCAGGGTCATTAATGCCTTTTAAATCGTACGCGACTGTTTGAATTGCCATAGTCATTCCTGTATTTATGCTGTGGGTTATAAAATATTGTTCTAGTCCTATAACCTAGCACTATAACATAGCCAAAAAAAAGCCTCGTTATCGATTGATAACATTTTAATAACAAGGCGTTGCAAATTTGTGTTAAAACTTGCGTAAAAATTAATGAGTATCTAACACCTCAAACCCTTTGACTAAGGTATCAAGCTGTTTTAACTGCGCTAAAAACGGCTCAAGCTGACTCAGCCGCAGCGCACAAGGGCCATCGCATTTGGCGATATCAGGATTTGGATGCGCTTCCAAAAATAACCCTGCCAATCCTGTTGCCATGCCAGCGAGTGCTAACGTGGTAATTTGCTCTCGGCGACCGCCTGCACTATCTTCACGCGCACCCGGCTGCTGCAAGCTATGGGTCACATCAAAAAACACGGGAACCTGCATTTTTTTCATAATGTCAAAGCCAAGCATATCAACAACGAGATTGTTATAACCAAACGCACTGCCACGCTCGCACAAGATGATTTTATCATTACCGGCTTCAAGGCATTTATTGATGATATGTTTCATCTCATGGGGTGCCAAAAACTGTGCTTTTTTGACGTTAATAATCGCACCGGTTTTTGCCATCGCTGCTACCAAGTCGGTTTGGCGACTCAAAAACGCGGGCAACTGGATAATATCCGCCACCGCTGCCACAGGCTCAGCTTGGTACGGCTCGTGTACGTCAGTGATAATGGGCACATTGAACGCTTTTTTGATGTCGCTTAGCCATTCAATGCCTTTTTCTAGACCTGGACCACGAAACGAGTACAAGCTTGAGCGATTGGCTTTATCAAAACTTGCCTTAAACACATAGCCGATATTTAAGCGTTTACAGATTTCAATATAGCTTTCAGCAATTTCAAATGCCAAATCTTTGCTTTCTAGTACATTCATGCCGCCAAACAGCACAAACGGTTGATCATTGCCGATGGTGATATCGTTGAGCTGAATATGGGATTGCGGTGTCGGTAAGTTAGTGGTCATAGGGCTCTCAGTATGTTGTTAAAGTTGTTATTGATTGTCACTATAGCATAATTGGCTAGATACGAAGCTGGCTAAAAACAAAAAACCACCTGTAACAGATGGTTTTTTGTGCGTCATAAATACTATTTTTTGGTTTGTTTCGCCGCCGCAACAAAGCTATTGAACAATGGATGACCACCGCGTGGCTGGCTGGTAAATTCTGGATGGAATTGTACCGCCACATACCAAGGGTGATTGGCAATCTCTACTGACTCAACCAAATGCTGTTTGGCTGAATAACCAGAAATTTTCATACCGGCATTTTCCAGCTGTTCGATATAGCGACCATTCATTTCATAGCGGTGACGATGGCGCTCAGTAATCACAGGACTGCCATAGATTTGGCGCAGTTTGCTGTCTTCCACAAGCTCGGCTTTTTGGGCACCCAAACGCATGGTACCGCCTAAGTCCGAGGCGTCACTACGTACTTGTAGTTCACCTTTTTCATCAAACCATTCTGTAATCAAACCAATCAATGGCGCTTTGGTTTTTTTATCAAACTCTGTTGAGTTGGCGTCAAGACCTAATACATTGCGCGCAAACTCAATGACGGCTAATTGCATTCCCAAACAAATTCCCAAATAAGGCACATTGTTTTCGCGGGCATAGCGAATTGCTTTCATTTTACCCAAGGTGCCGCGCTCACCGAATCCACCAGGGACAAGCACAGCATCGGCGGATTTAATATGCTCAAACAGGCTGTCATCGTTTTCAAGTTTTTCGGCATCGACATAGTCAATATTGACTTTGACATTGTTTGCCACGCCCGCATGTAGCAAGGCTTCATTGATTGACTTATAGGCATCAGGCAGTTCGACGTATTTACCCACCATCGCCACAGTGACGGTTTCTTGGGTATTTAACAACGCTTGGGTAAACTGGTGCCAATCACTCAAGTCCGCCTCTGGCGTATCTAACCCAAAGCGCTCACAAATCAAATCATCTAAATGCTGCGCGTGCAGGATACTTGGAATTTGATAAATAGATTTGGCATCTGGGCAAAGAATAACGGCACGTTGCTCAACATTGGTAAACGATGCAATTTTTAGGCGATTATCATCGCTAATGGCGTGTTCACTACGACAGATTAACACATCAGGCTGCAAGCCAATGCTGCGTAATTCTTTGACTGAGTGCTGGGTTGGTTTGGTTTTGCTCTCGCCTGCACTCGCGATATAAGGCACGAGGGTTAAATGCATCAGCATCGCATTGTTGCGGCCAAGTTCAACTTGCATTTGACGCACCGCTTCCATGAATGGCAAGCTTTCAATATCACCGACAGTACCACCGATTTCAATCATCGCAATATCGTAGCCTTCGCCACTGGCACGGATACGCGCTTTGATTTCATCGGTAATATGCGGAATGACCTGTACCGTGCCACCCAAATAATCACCGCGACGTTCTTTCTCAATCACTGCCGAATAAATACGCCCGCTGGTAAAGTTGTTGCGCTGCGTCATTTTTGAGTGGCGTAAAAAACGCTCGTAATAGCCCAAATCAAGGTCAGTCTCTGCGCCATCTTCGGTAACAAACACTTCACCATGCTGAAACGGGCTCATTGTACCTGGATCAATATTGATATAAGGGTCCATTTTGGTCATGGTGACTTTCAGACCACGCGCCTCAAGAATCGCAGCTACCGATGCAGCGGTGATACCTTTGCCAAGTGAAGAAACGACACCGCCAGTTACAAAGATGAATTTTGTCATGTTATCTATTTCGCTCGTTGGTAAAAAAGAATTTTACTCGAAAATGCCTAGGTTTAGCAAAAAATTATTTTTATCAATTCATTGATTGGCATAAAAAAATCCACTCATCGCTGAGTGGATTTTTTGATAGCAAATTCTAGTAAAGATTAGAATTTGTATTCGATACCAGTACCGATACCAAAACCGTCTCGGTCATCTTGACCTTCTTGCTCTAGATTTGAGTAGCCAGCGTATACATGACCCGTTGCATTGGCATTGAATGCATACTTACCACCTAATACTAAACGCTGTGCGTCCTTACCATCAACACCGCCAACATTTGAGGTCATTTCAGCTTGCGCGTAGGCTGTCCAAGGCGTTGCAGTTTTGTAGGTTGCACTTATTGCAGCCAAGTTTTCTTTGTCACTAGTGTCTAAATCAGTGATTTGATACAATGCGCCAAGACCAATTTGGTTATTTAAGTCATAGGCACCGCTTAAGCGAGTAGTATTGAAATCACCTGATTTGATGTAGGTTGCACCAGCACGGAATGGTTGATTTGCTGGTTCATACTTCACACCTACACCAAACGCTTCTGCATCTGTGGGTAAATCAGATGCGTTATCCTCTTTAAATGCATACATACCCATGAATTGAAGACCGTTGTAGGCTGGTGAAAAGTAAGCCATCGCATTGTTTACACGGTCACCATCCCAAGAGGCCGCATTGAAACCGTCGTATTGACCTACAGTTTGGCTAACGTAATTGATGTTGTCATCGATTGCAGACAAACGACCAGCAACCAAAGTACCATATTGTTTGTTAGATAGACCTAAATAAGTGTCACGTGAATGAAATTGATTTTGTGATTTGCCTTTCACAGTGCCACCGTTGTCACTATCAATTTCAACACCATACTCTAATTGGTATACCAAGTCAGTATTAGCTGTTAGTGCTTCGGCACCTTTAAAACCAATACGCGAGGCAGTAGAATTCAACTTAGTGGTTGATTCATCGTCAAAATCAGAATAATCAACTGTAACTAACGCTTTACCATAAACAGTTGGAGCAGCATGGGCAGCAGAAACTGAAAGTGCAGCGACGGCTGTGGCTAAAAGTAATTTTTTCATAGGACATCTCTATCAGGAAAAACAAATTTTAGATAACTGGTGACTTGTCAGCACCACTACCTCTCCGAACGACCAAAGCAAGAAAATCTTTACTTTGATTATTATTAATAGCGTCAACTATTAACTGTATAAGTCTAGCAATAAAGTATGAATATATTTACATTTTATTCGTACTAATTACTAAAAACATACTTCTAACTACTAGGATAACAATTTTGAAATATTTTGCAATAGTTTTTTTAATTTTTACGTGATTGTAAGTTTATTTTTAATCTTAGTGACATAATATTCTTTCTAGTATTAAATCATATTTTTTTTAATTAATTTTTTAGCGTTAATGAAAATAAAAAAGCTAACTAAAAAATTAGTTAGCTTTTACAGCAATCTAAAAGTTAGATATATTAGAACTTATATTCTAAGCCACCACCCACGATTGTTCTATCTGAAACATTATCAGTATCGATTTGTGCAGCGTACAAGTGACCTTTGGTAGCTTTGTTAAAGCTATATTCAGCACCTAACGCAACTTCAGTAGCATCACGGTCTTTCACGCCACTTTGGTTTGAAGTGTCAATATATTGTGCTTTAACCGCCCATGGCGTTGCCCCAATTTTGTATTTACCGCTTAACAGCCATGATTTCTCATTATCATCAGTGTTAAAGTCATAATTTTGATATAGCGCACCCAGTGTTAGACCATCAACCATGTTCATTTTGCCCATGTCTACTGAGCCCGCTAAACGCCATCCACTTGTATCTTTACCATATACTGAATTGTCATAACCTAAACCGATATATACACCATTTTGGTCATAGTTTACCATTGCAGAGTAAGCATTTTTCTTGTCACGATAGACGGCAGCTTTAGCTGGTGTACCTTTAGTGTAACCAATAATATCTTTACCAGTCACATCATAAATCGCTTGTGGTGCAACGGCTGCAACAGCTGGCGTAGCTACACATTTATCATCATCATTTTTAGAGCATTCATCGAGGCTCACCGCGCCTAAAAAAGTAACTGGCGTACCTACCAATGTTGGTGATTTATAAGCAATCACATTGTTAGCACGTTGTTCACCTGCCATTAGCTTGCCTAGCGCTACATTGTCATAATCATTGAATACATCAACACTACCTTTAGTTAGTTTAAATGGTGTGTCATGACGACCGGCAAGTAAAGTACCCATTGTATTGTGGGCTAAGCCAATAAAAGTATTACGTGAGTAAAATTGATTTTTACCATTTGTATCAGCATCAACATCAATACCGTATTCCAATTGATAGACTAATTTAGTCGTATCAGTAAGATCATCTTCACCTTTAAAACCAATACGTGAAGAGTTAGAGACTAATTTTGTACTAGAAGTATCATCATTTTTAGCAGTTTTATCATCAACATCTGTATATTCGCCAGTTAATAAGACTTTACCATATACAGTTGGCGCAGCATGGGCAGCAGTGATTGAAGCTAAAGCGATGGCTGAAGCGATTGCGATTTTTTTCATAAGGATTTCTCCACAATATCCTAGGTAAAACTACACAGATGCGTAGCAATTCTTTTGTATAGATAGATTTTGCCAACAATTTGTTACAAAACAATGAAACAGTTAACAGAATCTAAATTTAATTGTGAAATTAGAGTAATTCATTCTGAAACATTTTGCAATATTTTTATGCCATAAAAAAACCACCAGTTACAAATCTGATGGTTTTTATGATGTTAATATCTTTGCTAAATAAAAAACTTATTTTGCTTTTAAGTTTAGTCGTGCTTGATGTAGTAATGGTTCAGTATATCCGCTGGGTTGTACTGTACCTTTAAAGATAAGATCGCGAGCTGCATTGTATGCCCAAGTGTTATAGTCATTTGCCATTGGGATATAAGCCGGATCGTCTTTGCTTTGTTCATCGACCATTTTTGCCATACGTTTGAGCACGTCATCCACTTGTTGTGGTGTCACGACCCCATGCGCTAACCAGTTGGCAACGTGCTGGCTAGAAATACGCAAGGTAGCGCGGTCTTCCATCAAGGCAACGTCGTCAATATCCAGTACTTTAGAACAGCCAACGCCTTGGTCAACCCAGCGCGCTACATATCCTAAAATACCTTGAATGTTGTTTTCAAGCTCGGCAGTTTTTTGCTCATCTGTCCAGTTGGTATCCGTAGCAAGTGGCACGGTCAAAATGTCATCTAGCTTGGCAGGCTCGCGGTCTTTGATATTATCTAACACGTCCATGACGTTGGTTTCATGGTAGTGCATGGCGTGAAGCGTAGCACCTGTGGGTGATGGTACCCACGCACAAGTCGCGCCTGATTTTGGATGGTTGGATTTGGTGGCAACCATTTCTTTCATGTTGTCAGGTTTTGCCCACATACCTTTACCGATTTGCGCTTTACCAGGTAGACCTAATTTGACGCCTATGTCTACGTTCCAACGCTCATAAGCATTGAGCCAATCGGTATTTTTCATGTCGTTTTTACGGACAAAGGGACCGGCTTTCATACTGGTGTGCATCTCATCACCGGTACGATCCATAAAGCCTGTGTTAATAAAGATAACGCGGTCTTTGGCAACGCGGATACATTCTTTTAAGTTAACGGTCGTGCGGCGCTCTTCATCCATGATACCGACTTTTAAGGTATTCTCGGGTAGGTCTAACGCTTTTTCAACCGCGGCAAACAAGTCAACTGTAAATTGTACTTCTTCAGGGCCATGCATTTTTGGTTTTACGATATACATTGAACCTGTACGTGAATTGCTTAAGCTGTTTTTACCCAAGATATCTGGCAGGCTACACAGTGGTGTGATTAGCGCATCCATAATACCTTCATAAATTTCTTCTTGCTGACCTTCAAAATCGACTAAAATCGCGGGGTTGGTCATCAAGTGACCGACGTTGCGAATTAGCATCACTGAACGGCCGTGCAGGGTAACTTTGCCACCATCTGGCGCGGTGTATTCACGGTCGGGGTTCATGGTACGAGTGGTTTGTTTGCCATTTTTTTCAAAGCTGTCTTTCAGGTCGCCTTTCATCAACCCAAACCAGTTGCGATATACTTCTACTTTCTCTTCAGCGTCAACGGCAGCGACTGAGTCTTCACAGTCTTGAATGGTGGTAACCGCGGCTTCCATCAAGACATCTTTGATGCCTGCAGGGTCATCTTTACCCACATGGCTTGATGGGTCGATTTGGATTTCGGCATGTAAGCCGTTATTTTTCAGTAAAATACCCGTTGGATTGGCCGCGTCGCCTAGGAAACCTGCGAATTTTTCTGGCTGGGCTAGTGAGGTGGTTTTATCGCCTTGGCGTATCACTAATTTACCGTCTTCAACTTTAAAACCAGTGACGTCAGCATATTGACCCTCAGCTAAGGCAAAATTGCTATCCAAGAAGTTTTTGGCGTATTTTACAACTTCGCCGCCACGAACAGGGTTGTAGCCTTTGCCTTTTTCTGCGCCATTGGTTTCATCGATGACATCGGTACCATATAGCGCATCATACAAGCTGCCCCAACGCGCATTTGCTGCGTTTAGCGCATAACGGGCATTGCGTACAGGTACCACCAACTGTGGGCCTGCGATATGGGCGATTTCGTCATCCACGTTTTGGGTCTCAACCAAAAAGTCATCGCCTTCTGGCACGATGTAGTTGATGTCTTTTAAAAATTGGGTATAAGCGGCTTTGTCGATTTGACCGTTGTTAGCGGGGTTTTTGTCATGCCAGTCATCGATTTGGGTTTGAATCTCGTCACGTTTTGCCAACAATGCTTTATTACGGGGTTGGAATGTTTGGACAATTTTTTCAAATTCTTGCCAATATTTTTCGTTATCGATGCCCACGACTGGCGTAACTTCATTGGCAATGAAGTTATAAAGCTGTGTATCAATCGCTAGACTACCCTTTTGAACGCGTTCTGACATGGCATTTTTCCTTATGTTTTGACCTAAAATAGCAAAAAATTCACATTTGATTATACGAATATCATTTATAAAAATAAAGAAATAAAAACTATTTATTTTTTAAATAATCGTTATATATAAATTTTTGTGCTAAGGGTTTTATCGCTGATTTTTGGTAAAATATCATTTTATTAACGTGCCAATAAGTGAGTAACCCCTTGTCAAATTCCGCTCTTATCAACAACCCAGTACAAACGGACGGCAGTTTTGATGACTTAGCCGTCATTGACTTGGATAACGATAACTCTGTCTATCAGCCAAAACCCATTGATATCACCCCTGTTTTGGCGTTTTTGGGTTGTACGACGTCGGATAAATGGCTCAAAGCCGCCATGGCAGATTTGCCGACCATCATCCAAGATCATGCCAATTGTGAAAAAAAAGCCGCAGGCACCGCGATGAATTTGATTTTTCGCTATATGTCGCATACCGAGCTGCAGTTAAAGCTTGCTCAGCTGATTCGAGAAGAAATGCTCCATTATGAGCAAGTGATGGGATTGATGGCAGAGCGTGGACAAGCGTGGCAACATATTGCTGCAGGTCGCTACGCCGCAGGTATGCTCAAACATAAACGCACTTACGAGCCGCAAGCGATGATAGACACTTTAATTATTGGTGCTTTCATCGAAGCCCGATCGTGTGAACGTTTTTGGGCACTGTCACAAGTGATTGAGGATGAGCGTTTGGCAAAATATTATCGCTATTTGCTAAAATCAGAAAGTCGTCATTTTGAAGATTATTTGGCATTGGCGCAAAGTATCAGTGACGAGCCCATTGATGCGCGGGTGGCGTTTTTTCGTCAAGTAGAAGCGCAGCTTATCAATGAAACCGATGATGAATTACGCTTTCATAGTGGGGTACCCAGTTGGATTGCGTGAGGTTGGATTGCGTGAGGTTTTTGTAGACTGTAACGATAAAAAAAGCTAACCATCAAATGGGGTGGATGGTTAGCTATTACAATTTAATCCTTAAACTGACTCACTGCCACTTACTCTCACTCACTACCAACGCTTGGAATAGAGCCATCAGGATTTATAGTGCGTTTTTGGGCATTTTCTGGGGTAGTATAAAGATTGCGCTCGTTAATGGTATCGCTTTTTAGCTGGTCATTACCAACCGCGTCCCTACCAAGGGTATGTTCATTGACATTATCGTCAAACGCTTGTCCCGGTTGGTTACGACGATCGACGAACTCGGCAGACTTATCGCCTAAGTTAACGTGTTTGGTTTGTGCTTCTGGTGAATTCATGGTCATTCCTTTTTGGGTATCAACGCAATAAAATGCTTAAACCTAACTTAATGATATCGAAAATTAGTGATCTCGGTCGATATCTACACTACCATCTGATAACGTATGAAGTGAATTTTCTGCATTGAGATTGGCTTGGGCAGTTTGCTGTAATTTCTGCGCCTCTTCCTCAGAAATACGTGCCACATTTTCATCCGATAATTCGCCCTTCACCACGTCTTCTGCGGATTGGACTTTCACCGCCGCTTGTGGGGTATTATCAAAAATATCGGGCGTTTCCATTGACGGTGACATGCCTGTGGTTAATCCATCACCCGATTGGTGGGTGACACTGTCTTCTACTATGACGGCTTGCGGGGTCACAGCGACACCTGTTTTTGGATCTACAATTTCTACGTTATTCTCTAGATTATTTTGCATTTTTTATTCCTTTAATTAATTGTTATCGCTCAATAAGTTATTATTTTTATAAGTTGAGCTGTATAAATTAGTCAATCAAAACTGAATGATTAAAAGCTTAGTATTCAAAAGCTTAACAATTAAAATCCTAGTGGTTGTCAGTACGCAATGAGTCGTCAATAAACGGGGTGTTTTCATTTTGATCTAAGTCTTGTGGTTCACCTTTCACGCTATTTTGCTTGTCCAAATTTTCTGATAATTGACTGGGATCCACATTTTCTGTCGCTTTTTGAATCTCGGTTTGGTTGCTTGGTTGATTCTGTGATTGGTTTTGTGCTTGATTCTGTGACATGGTAATTTTCCTTATGTTTTTTATTAGTACCAATTCAAGTCAAAGATTTTAATCAAAGACTTTTAAATAGAACGCGATTAAATTTATGTAAAAAAAATAGCCAATTCAATCGCTTTTATACTTATAATTTCATGATTTGATAGTAGCAAATAAAGGCGGTTAGTGATAAGTATTCGCGTAACAAGCTGTTATCACTATGTGATAAGTGTTTAGCTGTGTGAAATTTTGGCAGATTTATTACCATTCGGTAAATTTTGGACGTTGGGTGTAAATCAACGCGGTCATCAACAAAAAAACCGCCATCTTCTATAGATAGCGGTGCAATTAACTCAAAACTCGTGACTAGCAAAATTAGCTTTTTCTGGTGATTTTGGTTAATAAATAATCTTGTGCCGAGAATGCTGTTTCACCTTCACCAGGGGTAATCGCTCGCCATGTACCTTTGGCATCAAGCTCCCATGCATTGACATTGTCTTTGAGATAATTGTGCAAATCTTCCATAATGCGTTTAAAGACGATGGGGTCTTCAATGGGGAAAGCCACTTCAACACGGCTAAATAAATTGCGATCCATCCAGTCTGCACTGGCGCAATATAAACGGTGGGTGCGTTTGCCATTAGCATTGGGATTTTGATGCCCATTGGCAAAATAATACACGCGGGTATGCTCCAAAAAACGCCCGACGATAGAGCGCACGGTGATATTGTCGGATACGCCGGGTAATTGCGGACGAATACAACACATAGACCGTATAATCAGATTGATTTTAACGCCTGCTTGCGATGCTTCATATAGCTTGTCAATCAGTAATTTTTCGGTCATCGCATTGACCTTGATGATAATGTGCGCCTCTTTGCCTGCTTTGGCATGGGCAATTTCGTTGTCAATAAAGCCCATGAGTCTGTCATGTAAGGTGAAGGGGGCATGCAGTAGTTTTTGCACTTTGGCTGGCTTGCCCATGCCTGTGAGTTCGTTAAAGATTTTATGCACATCTTCGGTGATTGCTTCATTGGCGGTGAATAAACCATAGTCGGTATAAGCTTTGGCATTGCCCGCATGGTAGTTGCCTGTGCCCAAATGCACATAGCGGCGGATTTTATCTTCCTCACGGCGCACAATCATCATCAGCTTGGCGTGGGTCTTGTAGCCTACGATGCCATACACCACCACTGCCCCAGCCTGCTGCAGAAAGTTTGCTACTTCAATGTTGGATTTTTCATCAAAGCGCGCACGCAGCTCAATCACCGCGGTGACTTCTTTGCCTTTACGCGCAGCTTCAGCCAACGCTTGGACAATTTCAGAATTTGTCCCTGAGCGATAAAGGGTCTGTTTGATGGCTAATACATGGGGGTCATTGGCGGCTTGGCGCAAAATGTTGACCACAGGTGAAAACGAATGAAACGGATGATGCACCAATACATCTTGCTTACGAATGGCATGAAATACGTTTTCATTTTTATCCAAGCTATCACGGCGAAACGCTTTGGGAATGGCATGATTAAACGACTGATAACGCAAATTTGGGATTTTAAAATCAAACAACAAACGCGTCAGATTGACAGGACCATTGACACGGTATAGTTGCTCTTGGCTTAAACCAAACTCATCAAGTAGATAATCCACCATCGGCTGTGGGCAATAGGTGGTCACTTCTAAGCGCACTTTGGCACCAAATCGACGGTTCTCTAACTCACCTTCCAACGCTTTCGCCAAGTCTTCGACATCATCCGATAAATCTAAATCGGCGTTACGCGTCAAACGAAATTGGTGGCAGCCTGTGACCGTCATGCCAGGGAATAAGTCTTCGATATGCCCGTGAATCACTGCGGTGAGCATGATGTGATGTTCTTTACCGCCTGTCAGTTCATTGGGTAAGCGAATAACCCGCGGTAAGCTTCGGGGTGCAGGGACAATCGCCATGTTAATATCGCGACCAAAGCCATCTTTGCCCTCTAAGCCCACCATAAAATTCAAGCTTTTATTCACCAATCTAGGAAAAGGATGTGCAGGGTCAATACTAATCGGCGTCAGCACGGGCGCGACTTGCTCAGCAAAGTATTTTTTTACCCAGGCGGCTTGCTCTGGGGTCAATTCATCACGTTTTAGGTAGCGAATGTCTTGCTCCGCCAGTGCAGGCAGAATTTCATCATTTAAAATACGGTATTGCTTATCCACGGCATGATGGGCGATTTCAGAAATATATGACAAAACCTTACTGGGACGCATACCATCGATGCTGCTCACCACATCGCCCATTTGTACTTTTTGCATCAAGCCCGCGACACGGATTTCAAAGAATTCATCTAAATTGGATGAAAAAATGATCAAGAAAAACAGTCGTTCAAGCAGTGGGTGGCGAGGATTGGTAGCTTGGGCGAGTACCCGCTGATGGAACTGTAACAGTGACAATTCACGATTAAAATACAGCTCGCTATCGTCTTGTTGATATTCAAACACGTTTGGGTAGCAAATGCTGTTAAATCCTAGTATCGGATTAATTTCTGATACATGCTCTTCGCTAGTTTGGTCTTGTTTGGCAGTGTTTGGCATAGCACAGTCCTTTTATGGTCAAGCATTTTTAACAGTGTAAAGTTAACAATGTAATGATAAGCGTGTAATGATACATGAGTTTCTTCACTATTCCGTGTCGGGCAAATCTGCCGCACCCATGCGCCGTAGAATAATTTGGGTTTTGTTAAGCAGACGTCGGTCATTACGGTTGTCTTCAAAATATTTGGGATTAGGTAGCATAGCAATCAAAGATGCGGCTTGTCGCTTTGTCAAATGCGCTGCCGACTTATGATAGTAGTGCTGAGCGGCTGCTTCAATGCCATAGACGCCTTTGCCAAACTCTGCGACATTGAGATAAGCAAGCAAAATCCGCTCTTTGGTCCACATATTTTCAATCATCAAGGTAATTAACGCTTCTTCGCCTTTGCGAAAATACGAGCGATTGGGGTATAAAAATAAATTCTTGGCAAGCTGTTGGCTAATGGTTGAGCCGCCCGCGCTGATAGCCCCCGCTTTTTCATTTTTCTTAATCGCATTCTCAATGCCCTGCACATCAAAGCCAGCGTGATTGACAAAGTTGGCATCTTCGCTGGCAATCGCCGCCCGTTTTACATTCACCGAAATTTGATTATCATCCACCCAGGTCTGACTGACAGGGGCAAAATTGCCCAAGCGATACAGTATCATGAACATGCTGTTGTTGATAGGCTGGGTTTTCCAGACAACCAATAAGGCTGCAACTATTACATGAAACGCAACAAAACAGGCAATGACTATGAGCAAAATACGCTTGACCCAGCCGCCAAACCCAATACCACGGTTGGTGGGTGGTAAAGCTGTGTTGACAGGTTTGGGCTTTATCGACATTTTGGTAGCAGTTTTTTTGGTAGCGGGTTTGGTCACGGTGTATTCCTAACGGCGGGGGCAAAAAGCAGCGATGGCTTAAGCTAAAAATATAACGTATTATGGCATTTTTGGCTATATGCTAAGGCAGAATATGTCCGACTTCGACGCCCAAAACATGACAAATCCGCACAATCACATGATGGGTGAGCCGACTACTTGGCGATTATATGGCACAGTGGGCTGTCATCTGTGTGAAATCGCTGAAAGCTTATTGCGTCAAGCACAAGCCGTTGCCGATATACGCTGGCAGTCGATTGATATTGCCGAGTTACCAGAACAAGAGATGCTGGAATTTGCTGATAAAATACCTGTGCTAGTCACCGCTACCAAGACCTTATATTATCCTTTTTCCATCATGGATATTATGGCGTTAAGCTGAAAAGCCAATATAGATTATTGGCATAATATTAAAAATTTAATTCATTATGTCTTGGCAGATTTTTTTTATAATCAACTCCTTAACGCTTATTGCCCATTGTTCGCATCGCAATCTGATAAATCGCAACCTAATAATCCTTATGCGTATTATTTTAAAAGCATAGCTAGCCCCTTTGCAAAGGACACACCATGAAAGACTTATCCAAAATGACGCATATCGAAGACTTACGCCGCGTGGCCGAGCGTAAAGTGCCGCGTATGTTTTATGATTATGTAGACTCTGGGTCGTGGACGCAGACGACCTATTACAATAATGAAACCGATTTTGACCGTATCAAATTACGCCAAAAAGTGCTCCGCAACATGGATGGACGTAGCCTAGCCACCACTATGATTGGTCAACCTGTCACCATGCCGGTGGCCATTGCACCCACGGGATTTACTGGGATGATGTGGGCAGATGGCGAGATGCATGCGGCGCGGGCAGCAGAAAAATTTGGTATCCCCTTTTCGCTATCCACCATGAGTATCTGCTCGATTGAAGATGTCGCCACCCATACCACGGCGCCTTTTTGGTTTCAGTTGTATGTGATGCGCGACCGTGAATTTATGAAAAATCTCATCGCCCGTGCCAAAGCAGCCCATTGCTCGGCATTGATTTTGACCGCAGATTTACAAGTGCTAGGACAACGACACAAAGACATTAAAAATGGCTTGTCTGCCCCACCCAAGCCTACTATCACTAACCTACTAAACCTCATGACCAAGCCTGAATGGTGCTTGCATATGCTCGGCACCAGACGTCATACCTTTGGCAACATCGTCGGACATGTCAAAGGCGTGGAAAACATGTCATCGCTGGGTGCTTGGACGTCGCAGCAGTTTGACCCGACGTTAAGCTGGGATGATGTGGCATGGATCAAAGACTTATGGGGTGGCAAGCTTATTATCAAAGGCATCCTTGACCCTGATGATGCTGTGATGGCGGTACGCAGTGGCGCCGATGCGATAGTAGTGTCAAATCACGGCGGACGTCAGCTTGATGGCGCGGCATCGAGTATTTCAATGCTGTCAGATATCGTACAAGCCGTACAAGCAGAAAGTGGCACCCATGCCACTAGCTGCGAGATTTTCTTAGACAGTGGCGTACGCTCAGGTCAAGATGCGCTCAAAGCCATTGCCCTTGGCGCAAAAGCCGCCATGATTGGTCGGGCATTTTTGTATGGCTTGGGGGCGTATGGCGAGGACGGTGTGCGCCGCGCGCTTGAAATTATCTACAACGAGATGGACATCAGTATGGCATTTGGTGGCTATACCAATATCCAACAGGTGAGCAAAGATATTCTCATCAAAGGCACGTATGAAGACTTGCTGACTCGTCCCTTCATTGTGCGAGAGCGTACTTAGTTGACCGTAGCAAACAGAAGGACGGATGTTAAGTGTTTGTGCACTTTGCCCGTCCTTTTGCTAACCTCTTGTTAACAGCTTTTTTTAAAGCTGATTTTAAAGCTTAGGTAATTGTTTTTGAAGCAGGCTTGCATCCATTTCCCGCGCTTCAAAACCCTGCGCTTCTCTCCAGCCTGCTTCATCACCAAAGTACAAGCGATTAAATTGTTCATCACGATAAAACCGCATGGGCTGACCATTGTCGCCTTGAATCACAAAATTTTGTACAACTTCGCGAAATTTGGCACGGATATTGGCTTCATTGTGGTCGCTTGCAAGCGTCGGGGTGATGATATAAGCCAAATCGCTGTAAAGCTCGGGGCTTAACTGTCTAAACACCGCCTTGTTCTCAAGTAACTTGTGGACGATACGCTTCATATCCTTCAAACCAATCGTGCCTTCATGAAGTTCAAGAAACATCATTTTGATTGCCTCAATGTGTATCAGTATGTATCGCCAAAAAAATGCTAGGGTAACGATTAGCAGTTGAAAAATTAGTGGTTTAACGATTAGTAGTATAACCCTTAAAAAATACGTGCGTTCTCTACCTTCTTTTGGCTTAGGATAAAAAATAATTCGCTACCCTGTCTGGGCTTAATTGAATTATAGCAAGGCGCCAGTGTATCAATGGTGAAAAACTGCTGAAACAATGTTTCATATTCTTGCTTGTCGCCACCAAACGGTGGATTGCTTTCAAAATGCTTATCTAGCAACAAGCCCACCAATTTACCCGTGGGTTTGAGGAGCTTTTGCATTTGCTTGGCATAATCGCTGCGTCTACTGGGGTCAATCGCGCAAAAAAACGTCTGCTCAATAATATAATCAAACTGATACTGCGCAGGGTCTAAGCCAAAAAAATCCGCTTGTAGCAAGTGCGTTTTGGGAAAACTGGGATAGCGCTTGGCAAAATTATCCAAAGGGAGATTGGCAAAATCCACCACATAAACATGGCTAAAACCTTGTTCGTGAAGATAGCCTGCTTCGTAGGCGTTGCCCGCCCCAGGGATTAAAATCTGCACCGATTTACTCACGCCGTTGTCGAGTAAATGCTCGATATAGGCTTGCAGGGGTGGCGAAATTTTACCGATGTCCCACCCAGTATAGCCATTATCATAGCGTTTTTGCCAAAATTCGGCGTCGTTGACCGAGTGTTCAGTTAGCGTGTTGTTATCTTCTATGATTGCTGCTCCTGATAGTTTTTTAGGCTTTTCGAATGGTTAAAATTTGCTCGCTACGACCAAATGCGCCGTGTGCGTCATGTAGCACGCTACTGGTCAGACCCACGCCATCGCTCCCAAATTGTTGCACAGTCTCAAGTCCCAGCCAACGCCCAACAGGCATACGGTGCAGATGGATTTGCAAATCTAAATTGGGGAAAAACCATTCAATGGTATTGGGTTGGTGAATACGCGGTACCACGCCATTGGCGGTATCGACCATCCCCATCAAATGCACAAAGTCGGATGTGGGCTGTACTTCGCCGTTTTCTTCGACCATGTCGATATCGGTATTGATCCACACGATGCCGTCGCCTTGGCGGTTGTCGGGGTCAGCTTTAAGATAAATACTGTCAATATAGCCACCACCCCAATGCTTCATACCGTCCCAGTTCGGGTAGCTTTCTGGATGACCGATTCGCTCATCTTCAAGCCCTGCAATCTCTGATGTATCACTGGTTTGCATACGCCACGCGCGGGCAACGATACAGGTTTTGCCATTGGCTGCCATGGTGGTTTCGATCAGTTCGATAGTGCGACCCGGACGGATGATGTGGGTGGTCACGCTAACATCGCCAAAATGAATCAGCCCAAAAATATCTAGACTGATGCGCCCGATACGCATGTCACTGCGCGGTTTGAATTGTTCAAGCTCGTAAGCTAACAGTCCTGTCGCTGCCGCCATGTGTTGTTCGTTATCATTCCATGCGCCTTGGCAGTGGATATTGCAGCGGTAGTTTGATGTGGTGATATCATCGGTCATGGTGCGGTCAAGCAGTGTGTAATAGGTATTGCCCATAAAGTTCCCTTTTTTGCTTAAAAATTGGTTGTGCCTAGAAATTGGTTATAAATAGAAATTGGTTGTGCCTAAAAATTGGTTGTGCCTAAAATTGCTAAAAAATTGTAGCACATTGGCTATCGGCTATTGGTGGAATTTTTGCAAAGTTGCCGCCATGACAACCCGCCAAACTTCGCACTTGCTTAGCATACACCCGATTTGCATCCGCCAACATCTATCCACCTTCTGCCAATAAATGAGTTTGAAATGCTTAACGATTAGCCGCAAAAAGCCAGTATAATACGCGGATAATATAAAATTTTTTCCTATATTTTGACACTGTCTTATATTTTGATATTCGCCTGTATTTTGACACCCTATTTTAACAACATAAAGATAAGTAATCCTATGACTGCAACTGCCCTACTTGATACCGATCACATCAACACCGAAAAGCCGCCGTTTATCTTGGTGGACGGCTCATATTATATGTTCCGCAATTTTCACGCCTTGCCTGTCACCATGCAAACCACCCAAGGCTTGCACACCAACTCCATCCGCGGCACGCTCAACGCCCTCAAAAAACTGATGGAAAAATACCGCCCGACACACATGGCGGTGGCATTCGATACCAAAGCGCCCACCTTTCGCCACAAGCTTTCCCCCATTTATAAAGGCGACCGCCCAGAAATGCCCGCCGAACTTGCCGAGCAAATCCCTTACATTCACAAGATGATACAAGCGATGGGCATACCCCTCCTCGCCATTGAAGGCGTAGAGGCTGACGACATCATCGGTACACTCGCCCACCGTGCTTGCCTAGAAGGTCATCATGTCATCATCTCCACAGGCGACAAAGATATGTGCCAACTGGTCAATCCTTGCGTCATCGTGGAAAACAGCTTTGATGACAAGCGTTACGACATCGCAGGGGTCAAAGAAAAATTTGGCGTTGAGCCCCGTCAAATCATCGACTATCTCACCCTCATGGGCGACGCGTCGGATGGTATCAAGGGTGTCGCAGGCATCGGCGCAAAAACCGCGCAAAAACTGCTTGAGCAATACGACAGCATTGACAATATCCTTGCCAATGTCGACCAGTTAAAAGGCAAGCAACAACAAACCTTTTTGCAAAGCACCGACAGCATTGCGCTGGATAAACGCTTGGCGACCATCATCACCGACCTTGATATCGTGCCTGACTGGGAGACGTTGCGACTACCGAGTGACCCAAGTTTTAACATAGCAGAAAAACGCGCAATTTTTACCGAACTGGAATTTAAAAGTGAAATAGCGTCGCTCAATCATCCGTTTCACCCGTCCAATAACGGCAATTTTAAAGCCGCTGAGCCTGCTCAAAATGCTGTGGTGGAAGCGATTAAAACTAGCCAAGATAGCAAAAATACTGCCAACAAACAGTGGCATACTGTCACCAGCCAAGCCGATTTTGATACGTTAATCCAACGCCTTGGCGCATCAAAGCATTTTGTCATTGATACCGAAACCACCGATGTAAATTGGCAACATGCCGAGCTTGTCGGCTTATCGTTTGCGCTGCAGTCTCATGAAGCCTATTATGTACCTGTTGCCCACGTTGATGAGATGGGCAATCGGATTGAACAACTTGCCCGTGAGGATGTTTTAGCCCAGTTAAAACCGATTTTGCAAAATCCACAAATCGGCAAAATCGGTCAGCACTTAAAATATGACGCGCATATTTTGGCAAATTACCATATCGACTTAATCAACGAGCCGAGCAACTGGGCAATGGATACCATGCTTGCCAGCTATGTGATTAACGCTGTTGCTACCCGCCACGGTATGGACGACTTGGCACGCCACTATCTACACACCCAAACCATCACCTTTGAAGATGTGGCAGGTAAAGGCGCCAAGCAAATCACCTTTGACAAAGTCCCTTTAACCGTGGCAAGTGACTACGCCTGTGAAGACGCCGATATCACCTATCAGCTATTTGAACTGTTTAGCGAAAAACTCAACGCCGAACCGAACAACGCCAAGCTGCTGCATGAACTAGAAATCCCCGTTGCCCAAATCCTGTGCCAAATGGAGCATGATGGGATTTTGCTCAATAAAGCGTTTTTGGGGGAACTATCCGCGCGCTTTGATGAAAAAATCCAAGCACTTGAAACAGTCGCCTTTGCGCAAGCGGGCGAAACCTTTAACCTTGCCAGTCCAAAGCAGTTGGGTGAAGTGCTGTTTGACCGCTTAGGCATCACAGGCGGTAAAAAAACCAAAACCGGGCAATACTCCACCAGTGAAGCGGTGCTTGCCACCATCGACCATCCGCTAATTGAAACCGTGCTTGAGCATCGCAGTCTGTCTAAGCTTAAAAGCACCTACACAGACGCGTTGGCAAATGTGGCAGACAGCAACGACCGTGTGCATACCAGTTATCATCAAGCGTTGACGACCACAGGACGGTTGTCATCGACTGAGCCAAATTTGCAAAACATCCCTATTCGCACTGATACTGGGCGGCTCATTCGTGGCGCGTTCATTGCCCCCAAAGGTCGCAAAGTGCTATCAGCCGACTATTCGCAAATCGAGCTTCGGCTGATGGCACACTTTGCCAATGACCCTGTGCTCATCCGCGCGTTTCAGGAGGGGCATGACATTCACCGCGCCACCGCCGCTGAGATTTTGGGCAAGGCGTTTGATGATGTCACCAGTGAAGAACGTCGCCAAGCCAAAGCGGTCAACTTTGGGCTACTCTATGGCATGAGTGAATTTGGGCTTGCCAAGCAGTTGGGCTTTACTCGCCAGCAAGCGCAAGACTATATCAAGCTGTACTTTGCCCGCTACCCTACGGTACGTGCCTATATGCAAGCCACCCGCACGGCTGCCCAAAATCAAGGCTATATCACCACGATTTTGGGGCGTAAGCTATTTACCCCCGATATGCAGCACCCCAACCGCGGCGTGCGCCAAGCGGCAGAACGCGCGGCGATTAATGCGCCACTACAGGGCAGTGCTGCCGATATCATCAAACTTGCCATGATTGCGGTGAATGAGGTATTGCCCCAAGACCATGCCAAAATGCTATTACAGGTGCATGATGAGCTGGTGTTTGAAGCGGATGAGGATAAAGCCGAGGCGATTGCCGAGTTGATAAAAAACGCCATGCAAGAGGTGCTATCTAAGACAGCCAAAGATAAAGGCTGGGATGTGGATTTTGCGGTGCCGCTTGTGGTTGAAGTGGGCATTGGTGATAATTGGGATGAGGCGCATTAAGCTTTATTAGTAGTTGAGTAAACCGATTGGCTCAATCCGAATTTGTCAGTTATACTTTGAGAAAAGCGAATAAGGAGAGAGACATGGCGCAAATTGTTTTAACCCTTGATGATGAGGTACTTGAGCAAGTTTTGCACCAAGCCAAAGCGGAAAACTTGTCGTCTACTAGTTGGCTTGATAAGCTAATCAAACAACGTGTTGGTATGTTTAATCAGCCTAATAAAGTCAATTCTCACTGGTCGTCTGACGTGCAAGAACTAGCAGGAGCGTGGCAGGATTTTCCAACTTTGGAAGACATTCGCCTTTTTAAATAAGTTTTTTAAAGTTCATATGAAAACCCACAGATTTTGTGGGTTTTTTATTACGTTACAAATTATCTACTAAAACTTAAACGGTGCTTTACTCTATTTCGACGATTTAACGCTTCTGCTCGATATACCGAAAAGGTACGCAAAGCTAAACGTTTTGGCTTTTTGGCGGTTGGAGTTGAGCTTGAAAATGCCGAAAGTTCATTAATTGATTGAGCAAAAGCAGATTGTTCTGACTGTTGAAGTCGTCTTTCTAACTCATCTGCTGGTGTCGATTTAATCTCTTGAACAACGGCATTTAAGATTTCTTGATTAATCATCATGATATCCTGTAATTTATGCCAATTGATTTAACTATTAAGACATTCTTTGATAAAAATATCAATAGGCTTTTTGATAATGAACGCAGGAAAGGCATTTGCAAACGGTACTTTTCTTAAATTTGGTACTGATAAATTCATGCGACAAACAGTGAATTGTTGATTCGATACTCGTTCTAATATGTTAATAAAATCGTCCAACTTTGCACCATAAGTGGCTTCATCATATAAACCGATTGGATAAGCGTCTAAAAACGCTTCATATAACGCGATATCTCCCACAAAATCTAGTAATTCTTCTTCAGGAATATGTATTTCGCAATCAAATTGTACTAATGAACAATCTTGCTTTCTGTCGTATATATTGGCTTTATTTAAAGCAAAATCCCACCATTGTTTTGATAATTCTAAAGCGTTTTTTCGATTACTTTCATAGTTCCAAAAATATAATCCACTGCCCGCTTTACCAGAATTTTCTTGTGGCACAATAAATCCATTTTTATTGATATTTTTCGCATGGTATGCGGTTGTAGCGTGAATGCCTTTTAGTATGAGCAATTTTTATATCTCTTTCATAAAATACTATGTTTAAATAAATCGAATTAAATTCTCGCTTCTAATTTCAAAGGTAAAGATTTATTTATCCTACTTTGCGTTTTAAGAAATATTAACTTCCAAAACATAAATTGGTACTAACTTTTCTAACAGTTGCTGGCTGTTATTATCAGATTTGTAAGCTGTTCTATGGGTAATGTAATGCTCCTTTACTTTGGTCAATTTGGCACCAGAAGCAAAAACTACTTCTTTTTCATGTCCTTTATCAGTTCCTTTCTGTTTAAATACATAAACATTCGTTCTTGGGCTTAAAACTCTTAAAACCATTATATCTATTCTTTCATTATCATAAGCTTTACCACACCACTCAGCATTACGTAAGGCTACTTGCGGACAAAAAGTTGTAGATAAAGGTCTATCAGTAATTATTGTGTCAGTTGAATGATTATACCAATAACCACCATGAATTAGAGTCTGCCCTACACTTAATTTAATACCAATGTTATTAATTTCTTTATCAACATTAAAAACATTACAACGAGCATACCGATTTTGATAATTCCATAAAAATTGGGGTATTTTAGATGGCATATAACTTCGCCATACCTTGAAAACTTTACTTTTTTCAATTATGTCATCAATGGCAAATTCCAATTGATTATCTTCACCTTTATTCGCCATATACATAGCAGATTGCAAATGGTTTTCTAAAATAATTTGATAAATTGGAATACCACGAGTAACTAAGTTTAAATCGTAATTTGATTGCCTTATTTCATCTTGTGTGGCATTCCTATATTTTTGTAAAACAAGGTTTTCTTCAAAAATATTAAATAGTGGTAGATAGACATTCATAACTTTACCTTAATTGCAAAAAAAGGCATAACAAGACTCAATTATGCCTAATTTTTTCAAATAGACTTAAATTACAAACTTCTTAACTGCTCAATTTGTTTATGCATTTCGGCAAGTTGGCTATCCATCTCAGCTAGTTTCGCTTTCTCGCTTTCCACCACATTGGCAGGCGCTTTGCTCACAAAACTTTCATTAGAAAGCTTACTACGCAGACTTTCTGCTTGTTTAGTAAGCTTTTCTTGCGCTTTGGCAAGGCGATTAAGCTCCGCCGTTGGGTCAATCAAGCCTTTCATCGGCACGAGCACTTTTAACTGCCCGACCATACTCGATGACGACAACGGTAACTCTTTATCAGAGCCGTCACCCGCATTCACAATAGTCAGCGTATCGACTTTGGCAAGCGATTTGAACTGATTTTCAATACGGCTAAGACGGGCGGTTTCCTCATCGCTGATGTTATCAAGTAGCACAGGCAGACGCACCGCATTGCCAAGCTTCATTTCACCGCGGATGTTACGAATCGCCCCAATCAGCGCTTGTAGCCACGTCATGTCATGCTCAGTCTGTAGGCTGATTAGGCTATCATCCGCTGTTGGGAAAGCAGCAGTCATGATACTGTCAGTCGCTTTTTTATCGATGATAGGGGCAATGGTCTGCCAAATGCTCTCGGTGATATACGGCATAATCGGGTGGGTAAAGCGCATGGCGACTTCAAGGCAGTTGAGCAGCACATAGCGGATTTGGGCTTTACGCTCGGCACTCACCGACTCATCGTTTAAGCTCGATTTGGCAAGCTCGACATACCAGTCGCAGTATTCATTCCAGATAAACTCATAGATATCTTGGCTCACCAAGTCAAAACGGTACTGGCTCATGTGCTCATGGATGGCTTTCACCGTGGAGTTTAGACGGCTCATAATCCACTGCTCTGGCAATTCCCACAACTCAGTATTGGCGGTTTTGTCGATGTTTAGCGCATTGCCATCTTTATCGACACAGTTCATCAGCACAAAACGGGTGGCATTCCAAATCTTATTACAAAAATTGCGATTGCCTTCAATGCGCTTGAGGTCAAAATTGATATCACGTCCCGTACTGGCAAGCGACGTGAAAGTGAAGCGCAGTGCGTCCGTGCCAAACGCAGGGATACCGTCGGCAAATTCTTTGCGCGTGGCTTTTTCGATTTTTTGCGCGTCTTTGGGGTTCATAAGACCTGTGGTGCGTTTGGCGACTAGGGTTTCTAAATCAATGCCGTCAATCAGGTCAATCGGGTCAAGTACGTTGCCTTTGGATTTGGACATTTTTTGCCCTTGTCCATCACGCACCAAGCCATGCACATACACCGTCTTAAATGGCACTTGCGGGTTGCCGTCTTTGTCTTTGATAAAGTATAGGGTCATCATCATCATACGGGCAACCCAGAAGAAAATGATGTCAAAACCAGTGACCAATACGCTGGTTGGGTGGAAGGTTTTGAGTGCTTGGCTATAGTCGTCAAAGTTTAGCTCGCCTGTCCAATCAAGGGTGCTAAACGTCCACAATGCCGAGCTAAACCAAGTGTCTAGTACGTCACTATCTTGGCGCAGCGCTAGGCTATCAGCAAGGTGGTATTTTTGGCGGACTTCCGCTTCATCACGCCCGACATAGATATTGCCCTCGTCATCGTACCACGCAGGGATACGGTGTCCCCACCAAAGCTGACGGCTGATACACCAGTCTTGGATATCGCGCATCCACGCCATATACATATTTTTGTACTGGGCAGGGACAAACTCGGTGCGCCCGTCTTCCACCGCCTCGATGGCAGGTTTTGCCAGTTTTTCGATGGATACATACCATTGGTCAGTGAGCCACGGCTCAACGATGGTGTTACTGCGGTCGCCTTTGGGCACTTTTAAATCATGCGGTTTGATTTCTTCAAGCCAGCCTTCAGCCTCGCTTTGCTCAACCATTTTTTTACGCGCGGCAAACCGCTCAAGTCCTGCATACTCGCTTGGCGTGGTCTCAAGCTGTGGCTCTTTGGTTTGTAAATCAGTAAAAATCTGCATCTCTGGCAAGATATTCGCTGAATTATCAAAGATATTAATCATCGGCAAATTGTGGCGTTTGCCTGTTTCATAGTCATTAAAGTCATGGGCAGGGGTGATTTTGACACAGCCTGTGCCAAATTCCATGTCCACCGCTTTGTCATCGCCCACAATCGGCACAATGCGACCTGTAATCGGTAGCGTCACGGTTTGCCCGATAAGGTGCTGGTAGCGTGCGTCTTCTGGGTTCACGGCAACGGCAGTATCACCGAGCAAGGTTTCTGGGCGGGTGGTGGCAACGACAAGGTAATTTTTACCATCTTGGGTTTTGGCATTTTTGTCGGTCAAATAATAGCGAAAATGCCAGAGTGAGCCTTTCTCGTCATGATTTTCTACTTCCAAATCCGACAAGGCGGTTTGTAGCTTAGTATCCCAGTTGACTAGACGTTTACCGCGATAAATCAGTCCATCTTCGTACAGACGCACGAACACTTCTTTGACGGCATTGGACAACCCATCATCCATGGTAAAACGCTCACGGCTCCAGTCCACCGAGCTACCTAGACGGCGGATTTGGCGGGTGATGTTGCCACCGCTCTCGGCTTTCCACTCCCAAATCTTTTCAAGGAACTTTTCGCGCCCCAAATCATGGCGTTTGATGCCTTGGGCGTTCAATTGACGCTCAACGACCATTTGCGTGGCAATCCCTGCGTGGTCAGTGCCTGGTTGCCAGAGGGTGTTTTCGCCCAGCATTCGGTGATAGCGGGTGAGCGTGTCCATGATGGCATTGTTAAAGCCGTGCCCCATGTGCAGTGAGCCTGTGACATTCGGCGGTGGCAGGGCAATAGAAAACGATTGTTGTTTATCATAGCTTGGCTGAAAATAGCCTTTGTCTTCCCACACTTGGTACATGCCGTTTTCGACGTCGCTTGGGTTGTAAGCGTTTTCTAAAGACGTTAAGGCTTGGGCGATTTGATGTTGCGTGCTCATAGATGGTCAACTTTTGCAATAAAAAAGAAAGGAATGTCAAAAAGGTAATTAACGGATTTTACCGTAAATTGCCTAGATTGTAGAGTATTTTGTGGGTAAGATAGCGGTTGATAAAATAATAAATGGGTTAATAACTCGTAAGGTTTGCGTTATGCACTTAGAATCTCTAAAGATTAAGAACTTTCGGATTTTGGAAGATGTGACAATTGAGAAATTGGGTCATGTGAATTTGATTGTGGGGAAAAACAATTCGGGGAAAAGTACCGTTCTTGAAGCCTTAGCTTTGTTAGCAAGTGGGTTTAATCCTGAAGTAATGCTATTTATTTCAAATAATAGAAATGTATATCGTCATCTAAATACAAAAGACACAGAATCTAAGGTATTTTCAATTGAAAATATCATAAGTAAATCTAATGAGAACCCTTTTTTGAATTGGACTTATATTGGAAATCAAAGCCATTATTTAACTTTTGGTTATGTTAAGAATGGTAAAAATAATAATTTGGACATAGATAGAGAAAAAGGATATTCATTTACCTATTTTATTGATGATAGAAATTTTATGAACTTTGAAGTCAAAGCTATGAGTAATAGAGCTTTATTTATGGATATGTCCGAAAATTCACATCATATGAAAAAGAAAGCTTTTAATTTTGGTTATATCACTACTAATAACATTGACTTAAATTTGTTTGCTTCTTCATGGGATAAAATTGCATTAACAGATGATGAAAATTTAGTTTTGGAAATGCTTAAGTTGATTGATAGCGATATAACTAACTTGGCTTTTCTAAGTTTGGTGGATTCTGAAACAAGAATACCATTTGTTAGACTTAAAAATATTGAAAGAAGAATACCATTACATCAAATGGGTGATGGAATTTTCAGACTATTACAGATTATTTTAGAAATTCCAAAGTCAAAAAATAGTATCCTTTTAATAGATGAATTTGAAAACGGACTACATTACAGCGTTCAGCCCAAAGTTTGGGAACTTATCTTTGAACTCGCCCACCGCTTTAACATCCAAGTATTTGCCACTACCCACAGTTGGGACTGTATCGAAAGTTTTTCCCAAGTCGCCAAAGACCGCACCGACATGGAAGGCGTACTATTTCGCATGGGTCACAGCGTCCGCAAATCTGATAAAGGCAAACTTATCGCCACCGTATTTGATGAAGATGACTTATACAATCTAACCAAAATGAATATTGAGGTTAGATAATGATAAAGCACCTTATTGTTGAAGCAGAATCAGATAAATTATTTATCCAAACTTTTTTGCGTCATGAAAATCTAAACCTTCAATTAAACATTGACGTAGCAACACCCCAAGACCTTGAGCCAACCGCCTACACGACAAAACAAGCAGTATTGCAACAGCTGCCAAGGTTAGTAAAACTTTTAGAAACAGGACAAGTAAGCCATATTGGTATTTTGGTTGACATGGATTTTACTGATAAAACCGATATTAAAACCCAAAATCTACGGCAAATTAGCGAGCGATTAAACCCATTAGGATTTTATCAATTCCCACAACAAAATGATGAATTAGGTATTTATTTTGAAAATTTAGATTACGATAACCCAATTGGCGTTTGGCTAATGCCAAATAATCAAGATGAAGGCTATCTCGAAACTTGGATAAAAATGACGATGCCAACGAATGAACAAAATCATTTTGGACAAATCGAAAACTTTATCCATAGCCTTGGAACAAGCCATTTTAAAAATCCTACCACATCACTGGATAAAGCACGGATTTATACATGGCTTGCCACCCAATCAAAACCCACCCAAGATTTATCAAAAGCCTTGGCACTAGCTGACCCAAACACCGCTACCTACCAAAATTTTAAAAACTGGCTTATTACCACATTTGGATAAAGCAAAAAACCGCCATTTTAAAGGGCGGTTTTTATTAAAATCAATCCATTTTACCAGGCACAGGATTATCCAAAATTGTTTGGGTTTGTTTGGCGCGAAAATCACTGATTTTTTGCGCGAGGGTGCTATCACCAATCGCCAAAATTTGCGCTGCCAGTAGCCCTGCATTTGCCGCGCCCGCTGCCCCGATGGCAAGCGTACCCACCGCCACCCCTTTGGGCATTTGCACGATGGATAGCAAACTGTCCCAACCGCTTAGGATGGAGGACTTGACAGGTACACCAAGCACAGGCAAATCCGTCTGAGACGCACACATCCCGGGCAGATGCGCCGCGCCGCCTGCCCCTGCGATAATCACAGACAGTCCGCGAGCTTTGGCAGTTTTGGCATAGTCAAACAATCTATCAGGGGTGCGATGTGCCGATATTACTTCACACTCAAATGGTACCCCAAAATCCGCTAGCACTTGCGCGGCGTTTTGCATGGTTTCCCAGTCAGATTGACTACCCATGATGATACCGACTTTGGCTTGACCTTGTGGCGATGGGATGGGTGGTGGTAGCTGGTGTGTCTGGGCGTTTGGCTGGCTTGCTGACATGGAAAATTCCTTTTGCCAAAAAATTGACGGACTAAAAATAAAAAAACGTGCATGAAATGCACGGTTAAAACTTAATATAGCATGATTTTTTACCCTTGAAAATCAAAATCTATGAGGCAACTATATCACCACATTGGCGGGTACTCGCGGCTTTTGTTCAGGGGCAAATTTTTGATGACTAAGCATGGCCAGC
Organism: Moraxella sp. CTOTU47579; assembly: GCF_032004885.1. NCBI lineage: Bacteria > Pseudomonadati > Pseudomonadota > Gammaproteobacteria > Moraxellales > Moraxellaceae > Moraxella > Moraxella sp. CTOTU47579. The sequence continues at coordinate 195,930 of NZ_DALZOJ010000002.1, read as the reverse complement.
TGCGTCTCAATCGTATCGCACATCATCCCTAAGGGCAATTCGTTTTCCCCCGTACCAAACGGCTCGCTGATTTCATCGACGATTTCATTGAGCGCCATAAAGGTGTAGCCGACAAAACTGACTACAAATGGCGTTACCCAGCCAATCGCATTGCCCAGTCCAAATGGCAGCATAAAGCAATACAGATACACAGTGCGATGCAGCAGCACAAAATAGGCATACGGAATCGGTGTGTTATTAATGCGTTCACAGCCCGCTTGGATATGGGCAATTTCACCCAAGGTGTTATCCAAGCTTTGCCATTGCCAAACATCGATTTTTTGCTCGGCTTGCCAGTTGGCGAGCATCTGCCCCATGATTTGGGTCAAGCGTAACGCAATAAAGTTTTGCCCAACCACGGCTTGCTGTTCTTCAACTGTTAATAGCCGCTGCAGGTTTGCTGTATTATCCTCACTCCGCAGCTGTTGGCGTAGACTGTGGACAAAAGCGATTTGATGGCGGATAAAGGCTTGTTTTTCCGCCATACTGACATTGGGCAGTGTCATCACTTGACGGGCGATGTTTCGACTTAGCCAAACCAGCGTGCCCCACAGTTTACGCCCTTCCCAAAACCTGTCATACGCTGCGTTATTACAAAACCCGTGGAAAATCGCAAGAGAGATACCGAGTATCGCAAACACCGAAGGATTGAGCGGTACAGGCTCGGTGGCGATATGGGTTTGATAAAAATAGATGAAAAAGGAGAAAATAAACAACAAAACTTGTGGCACAATCAGCCGTTTAAAATACGAGCCTTGCATCACAAACAGCATCTTTAGCGGCTCAATCGGACGTCGAATCATACCTAACTCATCTTAATCGTTTGCTCACTGGCTATCATTTTTAGCCGTAAGCTTTAAATAAATATTTTAATTTATGTTACACCCAGTTTAGCTTTGGGTTAATGCTGATATTGAATAAAATTCGCTGAGGTCAAAGCCGGATGATCGGTGTCAAATTGATAAGCCGTCAAAAAACCATCTTTGGCAGCAGAATAATCCACACAGACCACTTGATGACTAAGTAGCTCAGGCGTGCCATTGAGCCAATAATGCCCGACAAAAATAGGTTTGTCATGGTCAAGACCAAACAAAATCTCAGCGGTCAACGTGTCTTTAGGAATATGAATCAAATCTTCTTGACTGGCGCGCGCAATCTGGTGAATCGGCTGAAACGACAAACTCGGTTGCCACCACTGTATCCGTACATTTTTACGTTGATGACCTTCTTTATCGACCAAATGAATGCCTTCAGGTAGCGGTGCTTCCACACCTTTAAGCACTCTTTCCAGTGCCTCAAAAGGTGGCGTGCCTTCCTCACTGGTTTTTTGTAGCGCAACGGGCGTCAAGCGATTGTCGGTTGTTAACAGCGGTTTTAAAATCGCCATCGCATCACTGTCCCAACAAGCATGCACAAAACACGCATCATCCAGCGCTAGCCACAGCGGTAATTCATAAAACCGCTTGAGCCAAAACTGGTGCAACTCACTACCAAACCCTACTTCATCAAGGAACGCTTGATGCTGCGAGGTATTTTTATCATTATGTTGTCGTAAATATTGGCTTGCATCGCGGGCATCGGGTGTTGCGTAAGCTAACGCATTATACTCGTGATTACCCATGACCGCGAGCGCTTGCCCGTGGTCAATCATCGCAAATACGATAGATAAGGTTTGCAGCTGTTGACTGCCCCTATCAATCAAGTCGCCTATAAAAATCGCTTGGTGATTAGGAGGCGCTTGAAAACACTGACCATCATGTTGATAGCCCAACTGCGTCAGTAACCCAATGAGTTTATCTGCCTGACCATGCACATCACCAATCACATCATAAATCATATTTTTTACCTTTTACTGCTTTTTACGACTTTACCGTTAACCAGCCAAGCGACTGTTAACTAGGCAACCTGTGGCTGTACAACCTATGAATGGGCAAGCTGTAATCAGGCAAGCGGCGCCACGCAATTTTTTGCCCCCAAATGTTAGCCACCAAAGCCTAAAAATCTAGGGTGCATTAATTGGTTAAAAAAATGCGCCACAATACCGGGCTCAATGGCAATGGTAGCTAACATACCAAAAATACCACCCACCAAATGTGCCGAATGATTGATACTGCCGCGACCTTGCCCATCCGCCCACACACTATACGCCACATACGCCACCGCGAACACAATCGCAGGTACAGGAATCACAAACAGCAATAATGTCGACCAAGGATTCATCAAGATATAGCTAAAAATTACTGCTGAAACAGCGCCCGATGCGCCTAGACTGCTATAACGAGGATTGTTTTTTTGTTTTAGATAGGTTGGCATAATTGCCACCACCAAAGCGGCAAAATAAAACAGCACAAACCCTAGACTGCCGAGTTTGGACATGAACAAACCCTGTACCGCTTGCCCAAACGAATACAAAGTAAACATATTAAAAAACAAATGCATCCCATCGGCATGGATAAAACCATGGGTGACAAAGCGATCAACTTGTCCACGCTGCACCGCAGGCGGATAAAAAATCAACCTTTGCATCAGTTGGGGTGATTGCCAAGCTAATAAACTGACAACCACTGTAATGATAATGATAAATAAAGTATGGTTAGAAAAAAGTGACATAGCACCTCAAAATGGCAATAAATAATGGTAAGTACGATTATGATAAAGATAGCGTATTATCTCAATAAGCCAAATGTGAATTTATTAATATAGGTGATACCTAAAGCTACCTTGTAGTATTACTTTCACCTTGTAGCATGAAACTAATGACAAAGCCTTCAAATTTTAGCAACACACCTTTACCCAAGTTTACCCAAAATGGGGACGATTGGAATTTTTAACACAATATTTACGCAATAGTTACCTTAACATAACTGAAGGCGTGCCGATTTTGCTTTAATTTATTAGCTATATTTGAGTAATACTGCAAAAGACTTAACAAAATCTGTTGAGTTGCAGCAGTTTTTCTCAGTATTGTTAAGCGTAAATTAAATAGCAATGCAATAATAAACCCAACAACCATAAATAATAATTTTTGAAAATATATAATAGAATTATTGGCTAGTGTGCTGGATATAAAAATAATACATTGGTTTTATGGTGGTTGATAACCCTTCATTTTCTTGAGGATTGAATTATGAATATCATTGAACATTTAACCCGTACAGTAACACCCGTTCTTTTAAATAATGCAAATGACGAAAACCGCTCATCTTTATTAGAAAAATTATACGCTATTATGGTTGCCCGTCTTGCTGACGGTAACATCTCTAACAGCTTTGCTAATGCAACCATCGCTGATGATGACCACGGCTTTTTTGACCGTGTACTGCCAGACACGAACCATCGTACAGAGCTAGTGCAACAGCTCTCACGTCATTACAGTGTACCAGAGCAAGAGACTACTTCGTTGGTAAGCCGTGCCGCTCCCCTAGTACTGCGTGAACTACGCTCACTTGCGGGTACAACACCACTTAATACTTTCTTATCGAACAATATTGCGTCTGTGGCTTCTGTGATTCCTGCTTGGGCATATGCATTTATCCCAGCGGGCATTTTGACTATGTTGAATTTGTCGCCTGCGCATGCAGCCACCACGCCTACTGTCCAAGCGACCACTCGTAGAGAGGAGCATTTGGTTGCTACGCCGAAAGCTGAAGAAGGCGGCTTGATGAAAATGTTACTGCCAATTATTGGCCTGTTGATTTTAGGTGCACTCGCTTGGGCTTTATTAAAATCATGTAACAAAACTGAGCCAGTCGCGACGCCAGTTGTGGCTTCTACCACTGCTTCAACAACGACAACGACTACCACGACTGAAGTCTCTGCGGCAAGTGCAACAGATACCTCAGCCCTAGCTGTGGCGTCCGCTACTGATACCGCTGTTGCTAGTATGCCAATGGCTTCTGGCACTACGATGACCACCACTGAGACAACGGCAACAACTATCTCTAGCACTGAGCCTTCAGTGGTATTTGAAAATGGTCGCCTAAGCTTCTACTTTGCTACAGGTAAAGCACAAGTTGCTGGTAATGCTAAAGAAAAAGCCAATGATATCCTTGAAGCCGCTAAACAAGGTAAAAAAATCGGTATCAGTGGTTATACCGACAGCACGGGTAATGCCGCTGCCAATGAGAAGTTAGCAAAAGAGCGTGCCCAAGCGGTTAGATCATTCTTAGTAGCTAATGGTGTGCCACAATCACAACTTGAATTGATCAAACCACAAGACACGACAGGTGCTGCAGGTAAAGACCAAGAAGGCCGCCGTGTCGATGCATACATTGTTGATGACAATGCAATTCCTGCAACCGGTACCACAACCGTTACAACTGTTGCAAGCCCAGCGAATTAAACCACCTTGCGCAGTTGATTCATCGTTAAAAATCCTCGATAAGTTATCGAGGATTTTTTTTGCTGTTAAAAACTTTTAGATGCCACTGGCTTTTTGGGTAAAAAATTTCATTAAGGGTTTGATTTTGCTAACCATACTCACGCCTTCACTGCGTAGCTGCTGAATCGGACGCAACTGTGTACCAAAAATCCAATTAATCCCTGAAAAACTATGCATCATCATCGCGTTATTAGCGTAGCGTTGACGCTCATACCGCTGTAAGGTGGCAAAACTTGCCCATAGCTTGTTGCCTGAACGCTGGTAATCTTTTTGCAAAATATCGCTCAAGGCAATGATATCGAGCATACCCAAGTTTAAACCTTGTCCCGCCAAAGGATGCACCCCATGCGCAGCATCGCCAAGCAATGCCAAGTTGGCTTTGACATAATTTTTGGCATGTTGGGCACCCAGTGGGAAACTGGCGATTGACTCAATCTCAGTGATATCCCCTAATGCGTAGCCACTGGCAAAGGCGAGTTCTTTGGCAAGCTCTTTTGGCGTGAGTGTGAGTAAATCAAGGGCAGCATTGGTCGGCAATGTCCATACCACCGATTGCCAATGTTGCGGGTTCGCCTGATCGTCAGCCGTCACATCTGCCAACGGTAAAAGTGCCAAAGGCCCTGTCGGCAAAAACACTTGTCTGGCTGTCGCCTTGTGTGGCTGCTCGGTTTTGATGGCGCAGCAGATTGCCGTTTGCTGGTACACCAAAGTATCTAACCCAATCCCTGCCGCTTGGCGTACCATAGAGCCGCGTCCATCAGCACCGATTAATAGCTTACCTTGATGCGTGGTGCCATTATCTAAGCTAACTTGATACCCCAAATCTTCACCTTGCCACGCAATATCAGTGACCTTATGCCCTGCAATATGGCGCAAATAAGATTGACCCTGATGGACAAGACGCTCATCGTCAAAACCGTCATACAGCGCTTTTTCGATGATAAAGGGCTCAACCATACTACCCAATAATTGCGGTGTTTGAGCATCACCAAAATTTAGCTCGCCCACGCCATTGGTCTGCCATACCTGCATTTGGGTATAGTCGGCTTTGCGTTTGCTTTGTTCAATACGCTGCCATGCACCGACCTCTTTGAGTAGGTTGATACTGGCGACGCTTAGCGCATAGACACGAGCATCACGCTGGTTGAGTTTTTGCTCCCAGTCGGCTTGAGTGAGGTGTGGGCGAGCATCGATTAAGGTGACAGGATGGCGCGATTGGGCAAGCTTTAACGCCAATGTCGCGCCAACAACACCACCGCCGATGATTAATGTAGTGTTTTTCATGATTTCAGCCCCATCGCAAAGGTAGCCACAGCTGGTTTCACAAATGGCACTTTATCAAAAGCAATGAGTCCGACGTTACGCGCGATTTTGAGCAAGGGATTTTGGTGCATAAAACCATACACCACCGTATCGCAGAAAATTTCTACCCGTTTTTGGTCAGCTTTACGGCGTTTGGCGTAAGTTTGTAGCATGCGACTATCGCCGATATCTTTGCCGCGCATCACTTGCTGTGCCAGCATCTTGGCGAGCGTATCAGCATCGCGCATACATAGGTTAAAGCCTTGTCCTGCCACAGGGTGCAAGGTGTGGGCAGCATTGCCCATGATGACGCAGCGTCCTTTGACTTGACTATCTGCCAATATTTTCACCAGTGGATACGCACCGCGTTTACCCGCTTTGACAAACTTGCCTGCTAGGCTGCCAAAGGCTTGTTGAATGGTGTCAAGAAAGTATTGGTCGTCGTCCAGATAGCGCTGTTCTTCGCCTTTTGGGCACACCCACACCACAGAGCGGCGGTAGCCTTGCTGGGCTTGTCGTCCATCCCCTTGACTGATATCAAACGCATCAACCAAAGGCAACACAGCAACTGCGCCCATTTTATTAAAGCGTTCAATCGCTTGATGCTGGTGCGGTTTGTCCGTCATGACCACGCCCACGACACCTACTTGGTGATAATCGTGTGCAGTTGCGCCAATGCCCAGTAGTTGCCGGCTTGGCGAGTGCTGACCATCGCACGCGACCAATAAATCAGCCGTTAAGGTTTGGCGAGCTTGGTGGGCTTGGTCAAAGCGAATAGTGACATCGGTTGCCGTCTGCTCTATATCGGTCAAGGTGGCACCGTCTAGCAGGGTTATCAGCGGATTGTTTTGCACGGCGAGCAGTAATTTTTTGCCAAGCCATGCGTTTTCCATCACTTGTCCAAAACTTTCCACCCCTTCAGCGTGTTTATTGAGGGTGGCTTTACCAAAACTACCTTCTTCACTGATGTTAACTTCATCGATGCGGCAGGCATGGCTTTGTAAATCATCCCATAGCGCTTTGCCATTAAAGGTGATACCACGATAAATTTGTACCGTACGGCGTGACAGCGCGATGTTACGGCTGTCAAATTGCGCGCGGTCTAAGTCATCATCAGGGCTGATGGTCGGATAGTTGGCTTTTTCTAGTAACGTACTTGAGATGCCTTTGTCGGCAAGCAGTAAAGCAAAGGATAAACCAACATTGCCGCCACCGATAATCACCACAGTTTGGGGGGTAAGAATATTCATGATTGTTCTCTTTTTTAAAGGGCGGTTAAAGCGCACCTTATCAGAATTTTTTACCAGTTTAGCACAAATCCTTACGCGCTTTGTGGCGGCAATTGGGTAAAATCCATAAAGCAAATGTTAAAGGACTAAGCAAAATGTCGCTATTACAGTGGTTATTGCTGTTTTTGCTTAGCAGTATATTTTATAGTTGGGTGCTGCTGGGAAATGGCGCAAAATGGCTAGAAGGCTGGCTATCTTGGTGGCTAATTGGCTGGTTTTCGCTAGATTGGACCGCTGAGCAAATCCGCTTGTATGTACTGATCATTTGGATTGTTGAAACGATTTGGTTTGTGGTCGGTTTGTTTCAACCAAGTTTACGTACTTTTTAGACTGACTTCGACAAAAATTTTGGCTACCTTTTTTTGTGAGGTTCTGTTAAAATAGGCAAAATCAAACCTTAGCGAGTTGGCATGATAAAGTTAATGGCACAGACTGGTAACGCATTAAAACCAGTTAGCTATTTTCTTTAAAATCAATGTCTTCTCGCTTTTTTGTGGGCGATACTTTTTACGGTATGTGCATTGACTGGGCATAATTTACCGTCGCACACATGGGTAGAACACAGGATACGAGCGGAGGCACTAGGTGAACACGAATTACGCAAAAGCAATTTTGGCATTGGCAGATGGTACGGTTTTTTATGGTCGCAGCATCGGTGCTAGCGGACACACCGTTGGTGAAGTCGTGTTTAATACAGCGATGACAGGTTACCAAGAAATCTTGACTGACCCAAGCTATGCCCAGCAAATCGTCACCTTAACCTACCCGCATATCGGTAATACTGGTACCAACGATGAAGACACAGAGTCAGGTCGTATTCACAAAGTGTGGGCAAATGGATTGATTATCCGTGATTTGACCATGGCGACCAGTAACTTTCGCTCAAGCCAATCACTCAATGAGTATCTGATTAACCATAACACCGTTGCCATCGCTGATATCGACACCCGTAAACTCACTCGCCTACTACGTGAAAAAGGCGCACAAAACGGTTGTATTATGACCGCCGATAGCGACGGTCATCTGGATGAAGCCAAAGCAATCGAACTTGCCAAAAGCTTTGCCGGTATCAAAGGCATGGACTTGGCGAAAGTCTGCTGTGACCAAGCGGGTTTTACCTGGACGCAAGGCTCATGGCAATTGGTGAGTCCAGAAGTGAGCCCAACTTGTGGTCACTTTAAAGAATTGGGCACTGACATTGAGCAAAAATTTAACATCGTGGCGTATGACTTTGGCGTCAAAACCAACATTTTGCGCATGCTCGTTGACCGCGGCTGTCATGTCACCGTTGTGCCAGCCCAAACGCCTATCAGCGAGGTACTCAAACACAACCCAGATGGTATTTTCTTATCCAATGGTCCTGGCGACCCTGAACCTTGTACTTATGCCATTGATGCGATTAAACACATCATTACGCAAACCGATATTCCGCTGTTTGGTATTTGTCTAGGTCATCAGCTATTGGCACTGGCTAGCGGCGCGCAAACCTTGAAAATGAAATTTGGTCACCATGGTGCCAACCACCCTGTGCAAGATATTGAAGCAGGTACGGTGATGATTACTTCACAAAACCACGGTTTTGCGGTGGATGAAGCCACCCTGCCAAGCAATGTGAAAGTGACGCATCGCTCATTGTTTGATGGCTCAAATCAAGGCATTGAGCTCACTAATAAGCCTGCGTTTAGTTTTCAAGGACATCCAGAGGCAAGCCCAGGACCCCATGACTGTGCGCCACTATTTGATAAATTCGCAGCTATGATGGCAAAGGCGAAAGCGTAAATGCAACAATACCCTTTTCACCTGGTTAATGTCTTTGCCGAAAGCCATTTTGGTGGTAATCCGCTTGCCGTATTTCCCCATGCCGATGGGCTAAATGATGAGCAAATGCAGTCGATTGCTCAGCAGTTTAACTTGAGTGAAACGGTGTTTATCTTTGCGCCCACTGATTTACATGGTACAAAAGCCGTCGCCAATTTACGTATTTTTACCCCAAATTATGAAATGCCACTGGCAGGTCATCCCACGCTTGGCTCGGCGTTTGTTTTAAAACAATTAAATGATTTATCGACTAATTTTATGCTAAATACAGTCGCCAAACCCGTACAAATCACCGCCAACGACAGCCATATCACGCTATCGCTAACAGGCTTTGACCATCAAATTAGTCACGCCACCGCAGAAGAATTAGCAAAGGCGGTCGGCTTGACGGTGAATGGCATTGATAGTCAAGCGTATTGGCTAAATAGCGGTTCACCCCAGTTGTTTTTGCAGGTATTGAGCAAAGAAAGTCTGTTTAACGCCAAGATTGATAAAGATTTATTGGCAACAATTTGCCAAAAAAATCAAGGACGAGAGATGATTTGTCTTTGGGCGATGGAAAAAGACATTATCTTCGTGCGTTTTTTCTCTTTAGAAAATGGGACAATTATCCAAGACAGCGGAACGGGGTCAGCGTGTGCCAATTTGGGGGCGTATTTTATCCTACAAAATAAATACCCAATTGCCAAAACCATTTATCAAGGCGATGATATGGGGCGACCCAACCGCTTGACGCTCAACGTCGATAACGAGCAAAACATTTTTGTGGGTGGCAATGTCATCGAAGTGGGCAAAGGTGAGTTTTATTTATAATAAAAAGTGCGTTAATCGCGCTTTTTTTAAAATTAGGATTTTAAAACATCATTTAGTACTCAGTTTTTTATTTTAAATTTTAAGTAATGCAGTTAAAAAGGGTGTAAAGCAATGCCAAAACGTACCGACATCAAATCCATTCTTATCATTGGCGCAGGTCCTATCGTCATCGGACAAGCCTGTGAATTTGACTATTCAGGCGCACAAGCCTGTAAAGCCTTACGTGAAGAAGGCTACCGCGTCATTCTGGTTAACTCAAATCCCGCCACCATCATGACTGACCCCGTCATGGCAGATGCCACCTACATCGAGCCCATCACCTGGCAAACGGTAGAGCGCATCATTGATAAAGAACGCCCTGATGCTATCTTGCCAACCATGGGCGGACAAACCGCGCTCAACTGTGCGTTAGACTTGGACAAGCATGGCGTACTCGCCAAATATGGCTGTGAGCTGATTGGCGCGACCAAAGACGCCATCGAAAAAGCCGAAGACCGCAATTTATTTGATAAAGCGATGAAAAAAATCGGCTTAGAGTGCCCACGCGCCGAAGTGGCCGAAACCATGGAACAAGCCTTCGCCATTCAAGCCAAGGTCGGCTTTCCCTGCATCATTCGCCCATCGTTTACCATGGGCGGTTCGGGTGGTGGTATCGCTTACAACCGTGACGAATTTGTCGAGATTTGTGAGCGTGGTTTTGACTTATCGCCCACTCACCAACTATTGATTGACGAAAGCTTAATTGGTTGGAAAGAGTACGAGATGGAAGTTGTCCGTGACAAAAAAGACAACTGCATCATCGTCTGTTCGATTGAAAACTTTGACCCTATGGGTGTGCATACAGGCGACTCTATCACTGTGGCACCTGCTCAGACTTTGACGGATAAAGAATACCAAATCATGCGTAATGCGTCATTGGCGGTGCTGCGTGAGATTGGCGTGGAGACCGGTGGTTCAAACGTACAATTTGGTATTGACCCAAAAACAGGTCGTATGGTGGTCATCGAGATGAACCCACGTGTCAGCCGTTCATCTGCCTTGGCATCTAAAGCCACGGGTTTCCCGATTGCCAAAATCGCAGCAAAGCTTGCGGTCGGTTACACGCTCGATGAACTTAGCAATGACATTACAGGCGGCTTGACCCCAGCCAGCTTTGAGCCCGCCATTGACTATGTGGTGACTAAAGTACCGCGCTTTAACTTTGAAAAATTCCCCCAAGCTGACAGCACCTTATCTACCCAAATGAAATCGGTGGGTGAAGTGATGGCGATTGGTCGTAATTTCCAAGAGTCGATGCAAAAAGCGTTACGCGGTCTTGAAATTGGCGTGAATGGTTTTGATGAGTATCTTGATTTCAATCAAGACGAGGATACCATTCGCAGCACCTTAAAAGTTAAGTTAAAAACCCCCACACCTGACCGTATTTTCTACATTGCTGATGCCTTCCGTTTTGGCATGAGCGTGGATGAGGTGTTTGAGTTTACTCGCATTGACCCTTGGTTTTTAGTGCAAATTGAAGACATCGTCAAAACGGAAAAATTGGTGAAAGAAACTGGCTTTGGCGGTTTGACCAGCGACAACTTGCGTCAATTCAAACGTAAAGGGTTATCAGATTTACGCTTGGCAACGCTCTTGGGAATTTCACAAAAACAACTGCGTAAAAAACGTTGGGATTTGGGCGTGTATCCTGTGTACAAACGCGTGGATACCTGTGCCGCGGAGTTTTCGACGTCAACCGCTTATATGTATTCAAGCTATGATGACGAATGTGAAGCCAATCCAACTAACAACAAAAAAATCATGGTCATCGGCGGCGGTCCCAACCGCATTGGTCAAGGTATTGAATTTGACTATTGCTGTGTGCATGCCGCCTTGGCAATGCGTGAAGATGGTTATGAGACCATCATGGTCAACTGTAACCCTGAAACGGTTTCCACTGACTATGACACCTCTGACCGTCTGTACTTTGAGCCTATTACGTTAGAAGATGTGCTTGAAATCGTGCGCATCGAAAAACCCGAAGGCGTGATTGTGCAGTACGGTGGACAAACGCCATTAAAATTAGCGCGCGCATTGGAAGCTGCAGGTGTGCATATCATCGGTACCAGCCCAGATGCGATTGACCGTGCAGAAGACCGTGAACGTTTCCAACACATGATTCAGCAATTGGGCTTTACTCAGCCACCCAATGCCTTGGCGACCAGTACCGAAGACGGTATAGTCAAAGCGACGCAAGTGGGCTATCCCCTAGTTGTCCGTCCCTCTTACGTGTTGGGCGGTCGCGCGATGGAAATCGTTTATAACGAAAACGAACTGCGTCGTTATTTGCGTGAAGCCGTACAAGCGTCCAACGAAGCCCCTGTATTACTGGACCGCTTCTTGGATGATGCGATTGAAGTGGACGTGGATTGTATCTCTGACGGCACCAATGTGGTGATTGGCGGTATCATGCAGCACATCGAACAAGCGGGCGTGCATTCAGGCGATTCAGCGTGTTCAATCCCTCCGTATTCACTCAGCCAAGAGATTTGTGATGTGATGCGCGAACAAACCGTGGCGATGGCAAAAGAGCTGGGTGTGGTGGGCTTGATGAACGTCCAATACGCGGTCAAAGATGGTGTGGTTTATATTCTTGAAGTCAATCCGCGTGCCTCACGTACGGTGCCTTTCGTATCAAAATGCATCGGCACTTCACTTGCGCAAGTCGCTGCGCGTTGTATGGCGGGCACAACGCTTGTGGAACAAAACTTTACCACTGAGGTGATTCCAACATTTTTTGCGGTCAAAGAAGCGGTCTTCCCTTTTGCCAAATTTCCAGGCGTCGACCCCATCTTAAGCCCTGAGATGAAATCAACGGGTGAAGTCATGGGTGTAGGTCAGACCTTTGGTGAAGCTTACTACAAAGCCATCATCGGCAGTAATGATAGATTGCCCGGTTTGCCAGTGGAGAATGAAGTTAAAAAAGTGTTCTTATCAGTGCGTGAAAGCGACAAAGCCAATCTAGTACCAGTGGCAAAACAATTTGCCGACTATGGTTTTAAACTTGTGGCAACTTCAGGTACACAAAAAATCTTGACCGAAGCCGGTATCGCCTGTGAGCGCATTAACAAAGTTACCGAGGGTCGCCCACATATCGTCGACGCCATCAAAAACGGTGAGATTGCGATTGTGGTCAATACCACTGAAGGCAAACAAGCGCATGAAGACTCGTTCTCGATTCGCCGCTCAGCCTTACAGCATAAAGTATTTAATGTGACCACCTTAAATGCCGCGGCAGCAGTTACCCAAGCGTATAAAGTGCAGCTACCATTTGATGTGTATAAGCTCCAAGCGCTACATACACAGGGATAACCACCGCTATTTTAAAATACTGATAGCCAGCGCTGTCAGTATTTTTTTATGGGCTAAGATAATCCTAAGGTTTAGGGTGTAGACTGGGTTTGCCCTAAGTACAGCCATGTTTATCAATGTTTTGACCACTAACCACAATCAGGGTGTGAATGCCATGAGACAACCTTCTAAGACCTTTAATATCATACTGCTCGCTGCTGTATTAGCGCCGACTACAACGGTATATGCCAAAAGCGATAGCGAAAAAGCGGGCGATATATTGCATATTGCTATCCCAGTAGCAGGTTTAGGTATGGCGCTTGCCAAACATGACCAAGAAGGCGTTTATCAATTAGGCAAAACCATGGCAACCAATTTGGCAGCTACCTATGCGCTCAAATACGCCACCAATGACACCGCTTGGGGCGAACGTCCCAATGGCGAAGATTACTCATTTCCGTCAGGGCATGCTAGTGATTCTTGCGCGGGCGCGACTTTCATCGGTCAACGCTATGGCTGGCGCTATGGCTCGATGGCAATGATTCCTGCCGCCTATGTGGGCTGGTCACGGGTGGATGCCGACAAGCATCATACCCGTGATGTGGTTGCTGGCTGTGCGCTGGGTGTCGTCAGTGGTTTGGTGATGACGCAACCGTTTGACAATGCCACTATTTTACCTTGGTATGAAAATAAAGCCGTGGGTGTTACCATCAGCTCAGTTTGGTAATGTCAGGGTTCATACAGTCAATTGAGTGAATGCTTTGCATCACAAGCCGTTATCAAGTAAAATACCGTTATTGTGGTGATTGACGCAGCACAGCAAATTTTTTACTAGAACCTTGTTAGGCAGTAGCCCTGTCTAGCATGGTTTTTTTCATCTATACAAAATAGATAATGGTTAATCACGAGCGTTGATGACCATTTTTTGTGACTTGTTACTTTGGCAATCTTGCCGTTTGAATCCCTATTTGTGACAAAAGGAATCCCCTATGCAACGTTATCCAATGACGCCTCAAGGTCACGCGGCTTTAGAAGAAGAGCTCAAACAGCTCAAAACCGTTGACCGTCCACGTATTACCGCGGCGATTGCCGAAGCGCGCGAACATGGCGACTTAAAAGAAAATGCCGAGTACCATGCTGCCCGTGAGCAGCAAGGATTTTGTGAAGCCCGTATTCGCGATATTGAAGCCAAATTGGGCGGCGCTGAAGTCATTGATCCGCTCAAACTACCGCAAGAAGGTCGCGTGGTGTTTGGCGTCACGGTAGTGATTGAAAATCTCGATACCGAAGAGCAAAAACGCTATAAAATTGTGGGTGATGACGAAGCAGATTTTAAAGCCAATAAAATCTCCATCAACTCACCCATCGCGCGCGGTCTGATTGGCAAATCAGAAGGCGATGAAGCCAAAATCCAAACCCCAAGCGGTGAAGTCGAATACGAAATCGTAGAAGTCTTGTACCAATAACCGCTATTTAGCCGATAAAGCCAATCAAATGATTGGCTTTTTTATTGTGACAAATTATGGGTAATTGTCAAAAAATGGCGAAAAACACGTTGACAAAAATGTTACAATAATTCGATAGGTTGATTTTACAGATTATTTTTTGAGAATTGGATAGGAAAGCTTATGAGCATGAATGCGAACAACAGCGCAACTAACAACGCCACCATTTTACAATCTGTCCCCGTCGGACAAAAAGTCGGTATCGCGTTTTCTGGCGGACTTGACACCTCAGCTGCGCTACTTTGGATGAAGCAAAAAGGCGCGCTGCCATACGCTTATACCGCGAACTTAGGTCAACCTGACGAAGAAGATTACAACGCCATTCCCAAAAAAGCCGACCAATACGGTGCGGTCAAAGCGCGTTTGATTGATTGCCGTTTGCAATTGGCGCTTGAAGGTATTGCTGCAATTCAATGCGGTGCGTTTCATGTCAGCACCGGTGGTATGCCCTACTTTAACACCACGCCACTGGGTCGTGCGGTCACAGGCACCATGCTAGTCACCGCCATGAAAGAAGATGATGTCAACGTTTGGGGCGATGGCTCAACTTATAAAGGCAATGATATTGAGCGTTTTTACCGTTATGGGCTACTCACCAATCCTGCCCTTAAAATCTATAAACCGTGGCTTGATCAAACCTTCATTGATGAATTGGGCGGTCGTAGCGAGATGTCACAGTTCTTAATCGACAATGGCTTTGACTACAAAATGTCCAAAGAAAAAGCCTACTCAACCGACTCAAATATGCTAGGCGCGACGCATGAAGCCAAAGACTTGGAGTTTTTGGATGCCAGCATGCACATCGTTGAGCCGATTATGGGTGTGGCATTTTGGGATGAAAATGTCAAAATCGACAAAGAAACAGTGACAGTACGCTTTGAACAAGGCATGCCTGTGGCAATCAATGACGAAACCTTTGATAGCCCAGTGGATTTGATTTTAAAAGCCAACGAAATCGGGGGTCGTCATGGTCTTGGTATGAGTGACCAAATTGAGAACCGTATCATCGAAGCCAAATCACGGGGTATCTATGAAGCCCCTGCCATGGCGCTGTTGCACATTGCCTATGAGCGTTTGGTCACTGGGATTCATAACGAAGACACCATCGAGCAGTACCGTATCAATGGTTTACGCCTAGGTCGCTTGTTGTACCAAGGTCGCTGGTTTGACTCACAAGCCTTGATGCTTCGTGAAACCGCCCAGCGCTGGGTCGCCAAAGCTATCAC
Source organism: Moraxella sp. CTOTU47579 (assembly GCF_032004885.1). Taxonomy (NCBI): domain Bacteria; kingdom Pseudomonadati; phylum Pseudomonadota; class Gammaproteobacteria; order Moraxellales; family Moraxellaceae; genus Moraxella; species Moraxella sp. CTOTU47579. The sequence continues at coordinate 180,227 of NZ_DALZOJ010000002.1, read as the reverse complement.
GGGTGAAGTCACCATCGAGCTACGCCGCGGTAATGACTATACCATCTTAAATACTAAATCTGACAACTTGACCTACCAACCAGAACGCCTATCGATGGAAAAAGTTGAAGATGCGGCGTTCACGCCAATGGACCGTATCGGTCAGCTCACCATGCGCAATCTAGATATTTCAGATACCCGGGCTAAATTGGCGTTATATAGCCAATCAGGTTTGTTATCCAATGCCCATGGCTCAGACGTACCACAACTAGAGCAAAAATAATGCGGTAAATAAAAAGGGCGTATTTAATACGCCCTTAGCTTGTTACAACCCATCATTTAGTCATTGGTATGAAATAACAAAAACAACTCAACGATGTTTTTTTCTATGGCTTGTGCCATTTGGCTCATGGTTTCTGGGTCTTTGAGTAGCTCTTGCATATCCGGTTGGTCTTCATCAATGCCACTAAACAAAATCATCGGTAACGTCAGCATTGCCACATCTTCTTCGCTGTCGTCATCATCAAACCAATCATCTTCTTCGTCATCGCTGGCATACATGGCATCAACAAAGCCCACTGACCATTCGCTGATTTCTGAGTTTTCAATATCGAGATAGTCAGTTTCGTCGACATCAAAAGGCAGCTCAATTTCACGCTCATCTTGCAGCATGGCTTGCAGCTCATCACGCCACTGTTCAATGGCTGATAACACCTCTGGCTTGACTTGTTTTTCATGCCCTTCAAAAAGATAGGTTTGCCAATTGTGTAAAGGTTTGCCGACGATAGAGGCGGTTAAAAAGCCGTGTGTAGCGATACTCGATAGCCCAAATTCGTTGTCATCACTGTCTAAAAAATCGATTAAATCATCAAAATCCATGGTGGTTATCCTAGTATGCTATCAAAAAAGCGGATTGAAAAAAGAAAGGTTAATACCTAGTGTATTAACCTTTTGCTTGACTTACAACTCATCATCGTCAAAATCGTCGTCATCGTCTAAGTCATCAAGATCGTCATCAAAACTGTCTTTAAGTGAGCGCTCTAGACGCTTTTCTTCCAATAAATTATCAATCAAACGACGTTTTTCAAGACTACTTGCCCGACTTCGACCCGATGCGTCGTCATCCACGAGTCGCGCGTCATCGTCATCATCAAAACTGTCATCTTCAAAGCTATCATCAATATCTGGATCAGCCATTTAGTGCTCCTTTCGCTGGTCGATTCGATAAATTTGCAATTTCATAAAGCCTTATAATGGGTTTTGTCAGTCAAGTCAAGTGGCGAAAGAAAAAATAACCATGATTCGTTTATTTTTCTGTGGCGGTCAAAATATCATCGCGTTTGGCAATGAGTTCGGTCATCAAGGTTTCTGATAAACCGTTGTACCAAACCATCTCACGCTCTGTGATAGTGGTCGGATGTTGCAGGTTTTTAAACTGCACTTTACCATCTAAAGTTTTAAGTAAATCCAGCGGATATAGGAGCAATAAACCATCTTCTTTGGCGTGGTTGGCCATCAGTTTTTGTACGTCATCGAATTGATGACTGATACTGGTACCGATGGTTAATGGCAAGGCAAAACGCGATAGCTCACGGTGTTTTTCGTATACCACTTGGTTGAGGATAATCAACAATTTTGACAACAACACCGCTGCCAGTGGCAATTGCTCGGCTTTACCTGCTAGATGAATGACCGCGCCTTTGGCATTAAAATGCGAGTTGTCTTTGATATACACGTCTTTGATATAGCGATTTAACACATTGTTTGACGGATTAAATAAGCTGTTTGATGCGCGCATCAATAACTGATTACACAATTGAAAATATGGTTTTGCAACTTCAGGTGCCACCCGTTTTAGCAGATGATACTGGTCATAAAAATGAATTTGCAATTCGATTTCGGGCTGTTTTTGGCTGTCCACTGTATTTTCTTGAGCCAGATTGTCAGTCGCTTCAGTCGCTGTGGGCTGGGTTTGGGGAATGTCTTTAGCAGATTTTGATTTTTCTCGATTTAAAAAATCATTGATGGTTTTGCCAGTGGCGGCAGGTTGCGCGGTTGCGCTGCTATCCCCTGCTTTATTGTACAAGGTGTCTTCGTCTAACTGCAATTCAGCATCGGCTGTCAATGCAGGGTTGGTGGATGCTAGGCTACCACGCGCAAGCGCGATATGCTGCTGGACTTTTTCACCCAATTGCGCAAGCTGTTCCTGCGTTGGGCGCGCCATATAGCCATAAATCAGCCATAAAAACCCATGCAAAATTGCTGACCCTAATACAAACAACCATTGACTACTGACAATCTCGCCTTTGGAGACCGCTTTCATAATGATAGTGGCGTGACCGAGAACTTGGTTGTTTTGGATAATGGGTTTATCAATTACCTGCCCCACTTCGTTTTGTGCTTGTCCCGTTTGCACCAGCGGCTGATTGTTTTGGTCACTGATGACAAGCTTGGCGACTTCCTGATCAACTTGGTAGCGGTTTGCCAAGACGCTCAGGCTAATTCTATCTTGGCTCGTGATGCCCACCATGGCTTCTTTGGCTAACTGTTCAACAATTTTTTCACCCTTTTGGGTACGCTGCTCGTATTGGGATTTTTCACTACTAAAAGTAAGCATCAAAAAATGTAAACAAAAACTAATAAGGAGCACAATAGCGAATTTGCCTTGACGGGGGGCTAGATGATTCATGGGTAGATTAAACTTTCTTTAGGAGCGATTAAATGCTACATTATCATGTTTATTTTTTTGGCATACAAGGGGTAAACTATCATGACGACGAATTTTTTGTATCAACTTAATCAGCATTTTCCCCATAGTTACGCGATTACCCTAAGCGCTGCCAAGTTTGAATTGGGGCTATTGAGCCAAATCACCCAAACCCTTGCAAGCCTTCAGCCTGCCATTCGCCTCTTACATCAAGACACCCTAGTCAATGAGCTTGATTGGCAAGCCAATGACACGCTCGCCCAAGCTGAGCAAACCAGCCCTGTGACGACGATTCGCTGGATTGTGACGCTGGAATCAGATATCGATATCAACGACTTACCCCAACGAGTCAAACAAGTCGCCGCCAACAACCTCTATCATGTAGATGTCAATGTCATGCCCCTTGCGACATTGGTGCGCCCGCATAAACTGGCGTTGTTTGATATGGATTCGACCTTGATTGAGCAAGAAGTGATTGTGGAATTGGCAAAAAAAGCCGGGATTGGTGAGCAAGTCGATACGATCACCGAATCTGCCATGCGCGGGGAAATTGATTTTGCCGAAAGCTTTACTCGCCGTGTGGCTTTGCTTAAAGGGTTATCAAGTGAGGTGCTCGAAGACATTATTGCCAATCACATTACCTTTAGCCCAGGGGCAAAACGCTTGATTAGCGCACTGAAAAATCATGGTTACTATGTGGTATTGGTCTCAGGCGGCTTTAACTATTTTGCCGAATACGTGAAAAACAGCTTAGGAATGGATGAGAGTTATGCCAATGACCTAGATATCGTCGATAATCTAGTGACAGGTGAAATCACCTCAGCGATTGTAGATGGCAAGCGTAAAGCCGAAATTTTGCAAGCCGTAGCACAGCGTTTAAGCATTAAGCTGTCAGAGACTGTTGCTGTCGGCGATGGCGCTAATGACTTGCCAATGCTAGGACTAGCTGATATCGGTATTGCCTATCGCGCCAAACCGATTGTGCGCGCCCAAGCAGATTATGCGGTAACAGTCGCAGGACTCGATGGGGTGATGACTGTCTTGGGATTGAGCGGTTCATGTTAGCGGTTAGTTTTAAGCATTAGTATTAAAGATGAGTTTTAAAGATTATAAAAAAGCCACCCAGATTATCGAGTGGCTTTTTTGTTTTTTTGGATAAAAAAGCTAAATTGGCAATTTCGCCACGATTTTATCGACGATGACTTGTAATTTTTGCCTCACTATCGGTGATAAAATGACAATACCGCCTAGCACACCCATGAGACAGCCGAGCACGGTGTCCCAAAACCGCATGACGATAATCTCACTGATTGCGGTAGGCTGTACCGCGCTGTACTCTGCCAAAAAGATGGTCAGTGGGGTGATAAAAATAACCGCCACCCCGTAATGGCGTACCACAAAAGTCTCAATACAAAACATCATGCCAAAAATGCCTAGCGCCACACCCATATCGCTCAAATGCACCGATAGCAATAGCCAAGCTAGCAGCATACCAATCGCTGTACCCACAATACGATGTATCTGCTTGATCCATATGCTTTGAAAATTCATCCCTTGCATGATGACATAGCAGCTCATCGGCACCCAATAGGGCTTAGGCATCTCTAGCCACAGCGCGAGCAGCAATGATAAGGCGATAAACGCTGATACAATCAGGGTATCACCCAAAATCTCTCGCACAGGCATCGGTGCCTTTAGCGGCAAGACAGGCTTGTTATAAATCAGCAGTAACGCATAAAAACACGCCACCATCCCCGCAAACAACGCGCCCAATGCCACCACCCCTATCAGCTGTGGGATTTGTGCCACGGGTGCGGGCATAAACAGCGCAATCGCTGACGCCATGATGATAAACAGCCCAGCAGGCGGTGGCAGCTTATAATAACGGCTAAAAAGCGTACACCAAAAGGTCACAAAAAACATCAGGGGAATTGTCAGGATGGGCACGTTATGGGCAACCAAGCCAACGGCAAAACACGCGACCATCCCAAAACTACACGCCAATACCGTGGTCATGCGAGACAATAAAGACCCAGTATAGGGTAAGTTTAAAATCACCATCGCACCGAGTGACGCGAGTAGCCCCATGCGCAAATCACCCAGATACGCCCCGACCATCACTGGAAAACTAATCGCAAATGCCACAAACAACGGCATATGCCAAGGTCTGGGATTGCGATTGAATTGGGTTAAGGTGGTGAGCGGGTGCTTGATATATTGGTGAGTGATAATGTTGTCCAAATGAAAGACTCTTTTGTTAATCATATTGAGGGCTAAAAATTTAAACTTAAATTTAAACTTAAATAACCTGCTAAAAACACAAAACTGGAGCAAGCCCCAGTTTTAGATGTTTATCTATTTCACATGTCATCCAAATTTAATTGGACTTAATTAGATTCGCTGTAGCGATTAGCTAGCTTGATGAATGCGTCCGATTTATCGACCTGACTCATCAACCAAAGACACGCCAATACGCTGGGCAACTTCTTCATAACCTTCGACCACATCACCTAGGCTTTGACGGAAACGGTCTTTATCCAGTTTTTTCTTGGTTTGTTTGTCCCAAACGCGGCAACCATCTGGCGAGAACTCATCGCCCAGTACGATACGGTCTTTGAATACCCCAAATTCTAGTTTGAAATCCACCAACATCAAACCACCGTCATCAAACATTTTTGATAACACGTCATTGACTTTAAAGGTTAAGGCTTTCATTTCATCCAGTTGAGCTTGCGTTGCCCAGCCGAGTGATACCGCTAACGAATCATTTACCATCGGGTCGCCCAGACCGTCATCTTTATAGAATAATTCAAAGGTAGGTGGGTTTAAGGGTTGACCTTCTTGTAAGCCTAAGCGACGTACTAGGCTGCCTGCCGCATAGTTACGCACCACACACTCGACAGGAATCATTGTTAGGCGTTTGACCAGCACCTCTTCATCCGATAATTGCTGTTCAAAATGGGTTTCGATGCCTGCTTCGCTGAGTTTTTGCATGATAAAGGCATTAAAGCGGTTATTGACTTTGCCTTTACGCGCTAACTGTTCGATACGCTCGCCGTTGAACGCAGAGGTATCATCACGAAATTCTAAAATCAGATAATCTGGATTGTCAGTTTCGAAGACGGATTTTGCTTTGCCTTTATAAAGTAAATCGAGTTTTTGCATGGTAATTCCCAAATGGCTGTTTAAGATTGGCTAAGGTTGGCTCAGTGTAGCTAATTTATGACAGTTGCATTGATTGGCTGATACGCGGTTAGCAACACCAGCTGCAAACTATCATAGATGCGGTCAGCCACTCTCTATTTTACGGTACTAATTGGACGCGGTAGCTCAAAACGCTTACTGCCTTCTTTTGTGATTTTTAACGTATTTTCACCCGATTGCGGCACTGCATAAACTGGCGTAAAAGGTAGCGTTTGTGCATCTGCCGGTAATTGGATGGGTTCAAGTTTTTTGGTTTTGGTATAGTCCAAAGAATTGTCGCCAACTTTACGTTTAAAAGTAGTACAGCCTGTCATAGCAATGCTAGCAGAGGCAATGATAGCTAGGGCTAGCTGGGCGTTGAATCGATTGTGGTTAGCGCTGAGTGTTTTTTTCATAGTAAACCTGCTTTGGCAAGTGCTTCATCCATCACTTGTTGGTGTTCTGGGGTAAGCCAAGTTAATGGTAAACGGATACCTTGCTCGATATGACCCATTTTGTATAAGGCATATTTTGCAGGAATGGGACTTGACTCGATAAATAAATCTTGGTGTAAATGGGCTATTTTTTGGTTTAATGCTTCGGCTTGTTCAAACTCACCTTTGAGTGCCAAGCCAAAAATTTGGCTCATGATTTTTGGTGCGACATTGGCGGTCACTGAGATATTGCCTTTTGCCCCATGACGCATCAGTGCTAACGCGCTTTCATCATCCCCTGACAATACAATCATGCGACCTTTTACTGCTTCAATCAGTTTGGCACCACGCGCCACGTCACCCGTCGCATCTTTAATCGCGATGATATTTTCGATGTCCGCTAAGCGCTCGACAGTGGCTTGCTGCATATCAACAACAGTGCGCCCGGGTACGTTGTACAGCACTTGGGGAATGTCCACGGCTTCAGCAATGGCTTTATAGTGTAAGTATAGCCCTTCTTGGGTCGGTTTGTTGTAGTAGGGGACAACCAACAGCACGGCATCAGCGCCCGCCTGTTTGGCGTGCTGGGTCAGCTCAATGGCTTCAACTGTATTGTTAGCGCCGGTACCCGCGATGACGGGAATACGACCACCCACTTGCTTCATGGTAAATTCAATGACATCCACATGCTCTTGCATGGATAAGGTTGCGGATTCACCCGTCGTACCAACCGACACCAGTACGTCCGTACCTTGCTCGATTTGCCAATCAATGAGATTTGCCAATGATTGCCAATCGACGTCACCATTGCTATGCATAGGTGTAATCAACGCGACCATAGAGCCTTGTAGTTTATCTAAAATGGGGGTCATAACAATACCTTGGACAAAACCTTAAGTAGAATATGTAACAGCTGCGACAATTTTTTGAAAATTTTTGTCTAGTGTAGCATACATTTGGGGCGAAGTTTAAGCGCTTTGATAGCAAACGCAAGTTTCTCCACCGCTGTAGCAAATCAGGTTATAGACCCCACTCAACCAGATAATAAGGCAGCAGCTGGTTTATAGTCGCTGGCTTACAGTGGCGAATGGTATGGGTTAAGCATCAACCGTTTGAACCTGGATAGTTAGCACATCAATGGTGGGCGGGCAGTTAAACCGAAACGGCAACCCTGTCATGCCAATCCCAGTATTCACCCATACTTGGTAGCGTTTGCTGGGTTTGTCATCCTCATTGAATGCTTTGGGATAAGTGTCGGATTGTTTGGCTGTATCTGGTCTGCGTAACCCTGCCGCCAGTTTATTACCTGTCAATGCTCTGACCATCAGCGGTGTCAGTATAGGTATATTGACCTGACCCCCATGGGTTTGTCCCGCAATCACCAAAGTATCGTTGTTGGCGTCACTTAACGTTCGCGGATTGGCTTCTAACTGCTTGATATCATGGGTGGCAATGACTAATGGCTGCCCCACGCTGCGCTGCTGTTCAATCACGCGCGGTAAATCCATTGTACTGCCATTATGAATGCCTATGATTTTTATCCCTGCAATATACAAGCCTTGCTCAGGCAATAATTGAATACCGAAGGTTGGTAAGATGTGCTTTAACTGCATATTGCTAGCAGGTTCGCTATTTTGCGCATCATCGATAACCTGCTGGGTATCGGCATCGCTAAGGACGGTATAGCAAGGCTTGTTCAGCGTTTTAAATGGGCTTAGTTGGGCATCCAAAGTTGTCGCTTGATATAACCAATCACCCAAAATCAGCACCGCATCAACCTCTAAGCGATTAAGGCATTTTACCAAACGCGCTAACTGATGGGGGTTAGAAAATATACCCACATGGATATCACTCAGCACCGCAATTTTTGCAGCTTGTCTTTTGATAGGTTGTCGTTTGATAGGTTGTGATGCTGCTGCAGCCAGTGAAATATCGGTCGCGGGCTGATAGGTCGCAGCTTGATAAGTCGCAGGTACGGTCAAATTAATTGAAAAGCGTGAAACGCGCAGCCGATTGGGCTCAACCCAGCTCATATAGATATACAACAAGGATAACGCGATCAGCAGCCAGTAGATGGCTTGGTTGTCATACAGAAGTTGCACGTTTGCCCACACTAACACCCAAACAAACCAATAGCGCGCGTAGAAACTGACCAGTTGTAATAGAATCTGCAGATTATCTGTTCGCGCTTTGAGTTGCACGGTTTTTAGGCACGACCATAGGATTACCAAAACGGCAATGAGCGCTCCAAGATGACCTAGCCAACTGCCAATCATGCTACCACCCATATCAAGCGTTACCTAAATTTACTGAATAATCAATAATTTGCATGACAAATACGTATAAAAAAAAGCGCCCATTATAAATGGCAATCATGAATATGACAATTTAAACTGTCATCATATCGCAAAAAATGGCTGAACAGCTAGGCGAATTCTTTGTATTTAACTCATCCAAAAATGCCTGATTTTGCATTTTGACCCTGTTGTCTGGTAGCGACGGCAAAACAAAGACGAGCGCATTTGCGTATCTCGTACCCTGTTTAATCCTCAACATTGGCGATTTGAATGGGATTGCTACTTAAACAACAAACCGTACAAAAAATCCGCCATCATTTATAAAAGCTGATATCATAGTTTTATTTTCACATAACTTTTTAAACCTAGCTTTTTAACCATAGCTTTTAAAAATAGCCTTTTAAATGTAGCACGGTGACCCAATTTGCTCAGCGCTTGCTTAGATTTTTTGGCTCTTTAACTCATTAATTTGAAGGACGTCAGCGTTATGACAGCAAGCGTTAATGTGTCAAACTCCCCTATCAAAGAAACTCTCCAGCCGCAAGCACAGGCTAACCATCGCCACGCGTTTGATGTGGTGATTGTCGGCAGTGGCGGTGCAGGTTTATCGTTAGCTTTATCCTTGCCAAGCCATCTATCGATTGCGGTTTTGGCAAAAGACAAGCTCACTGAAGCCAGCACTTTTTATGCCCAAGGCGGCGTGGCAGCAGTACTATCGGATGATGACTCGGTTGATGAGCATGTCGATGATACCTTGATTGCAGGGGCAGGTCTTTGTCATGAAGATGCGGTACGTTTTACAGTGGAGCATAGCCGAGAAGCGGTGGAGTTTTTGCTCAAACAAGGTGTCAAATTTACCTTGGATGAAAACGAAACCTTGCACCTGACCCGTGAAGGCGGTCATAGCAAACGTCGTATTATCCATGCGGCAGATGCCACTGGGGTGGCTATTTCTACCTCGTTAGCCAAACGTGTCAAACAATGCCCGAATGTCAAACTGTTTGAATATGTCGCTGCCATTGATGTTATCACTACCCATAAACTTAGCAAACACAACTACAGTCCAATTACCGAGCCTAATCGTGCCGTGGGGCTATATGCCCTTGATTTGAACACCAATCAAGTGCTGACCTTTACCGCGCCCTTTATCGCCTTAGCCTGCGGCGGGGCATCAAAAGCGTATTTGTATACATCCAACCCCGATATTGCCACGGGGGATGGTATCGCGATGGCATGGCGCGCTGGTTGCCGCGTTGCGAATTTGGAATTTAATCAGTTTCATCCTACTTGTCTCTATCATCCAGAAGCGCGCTCGTTTTTAATCACCGAAGCCATGCGCGGTGAAGGTGCCTACCTGCGCCTGCCAGCAACCAAAGAACACCCAGAAGGTGAGCGCTTTATGCTTCGTTTCGATGAACGGGGTGAGCTGGCGCCGCGTGATATCGTGGCTCGCGCCATCGACTTTGAGATGAAGCGTTTGGGAATACGTCATGTTTGGTTAGATATTACGCATCAAGAACCAGCCTTTATTAAAGGTCATTTCCCTATGCTATATGAGCGGCTATTAGAGCTAGGCATTGACATGACCCAAGATAAAATCCCTGTAGTACCCGCCGCTCACTACACCTGTGGTGGGGTGATGGTCAATGAAAACGCCCAAACCGACGTGTTCAATCTATATGCCATGGGCGAAACGTCCTTTACGGGTCTGCATGGTGCCAATCGCATGGCGAGTAACTCGCTGTTAGAATGTTTTGTGTATGGGATGAGTGCAGCGCGGCATATTGCCGCCGCATTTGCAGAAAATCGCGTTCCCCCCATTCCTGCTATCCCTGACTGGGACAGCCAAGATGTGACCGACCCTGACGAAGAAGTCATCGTGCTGCAAAACTGGGATGAGCTGCGCCAAAGCATGTGGCACTACGTTGGTATTGTGCGCTCGGATAAACGCCTGCATCGCGCACTCAACCGCATTTTGTTGTTAAAACAAGAAGTAAATGATTACTACGCCAACTTCGTAGTCAGTAAAAATCTGATTGAATTGCGTAATTTGCTGCTAGTCTCTGAGCTGATTGTCCGCTCGGCGCTACGTCGCCACGAATCGCGCGGACTGCATTACAACAAAGACTTTCCACAAACTTTGCCAGTGGCGGCAGATGTGATTCTAACGCCATCTATGCCATAGTATGGGTTAAATAAAAAAGGGGAAGTTTATCATCCCCTTTTTTTATAATAATTCTAAAAGCTTGATAGCACTAAATAACGACATTAAATACCCAGCTGCGTTAGCACTTTTGCCAACACTTCATCGGCTGTACCCTGCGCATCAATGCGTTTGACGCGCTGCGGTTGCTGCGCTGCTTGATAAGCAAATCCTTGATGTACCCGCTCAAAAAACGCTAGCTGATTTTGCTCAAAGCGGTCTAGTTTGCCACGATTTTTGGCACGGCTCATCCCCTCTGGGACCGGTAAATCTAACCAAATGGTCATATCTGGGATTTTTGCCACAAAATGCCTAATCAGTAATTCAATTTTGCTAAGTTCTGCCCTATCGCCCAGTTTGCGCCCAAACCCTTGATAGGCAATGGTGGAATCGGTAAAGCGGTCGCACAGCACCCATTTACCCTGAGCGAGCGCGGGCAAAATCACTTGCGCCACATGATCGGCACGTGCCGCAAACATCAATAGCAGTTCACTGTCCTCTGTCATGGTGGTTGCAGGGTCAAGTAACATGGTGCGTAACTGCTCAGCAAACGGACTGCCGCCCGGTTCACGGGTCTGGATAAAGTCGATGCCTTGCGCGGTCAAATGCGCTGCCACATTGGCAATCAAGGTGGACTTACCCACCCCTTCGGTACCTTCAAATGAGATAAATTTTTCGCTAATGGGGGCTTTCGCAGCTGTTTGCATGGGTATCGTTTTTTACTGACTTGATTGGCTGTTTTGGCTGGCGCGTTTTTCACGCATCACCCGCAGATAATCTTGCACCGCTTGGTTATGGTCTTCTAAATTACTGGTAAATTTATGACCGCCATTGCCCGTTGCCACAAAATATAGCGAATCGGTTTGATTTGGGTGGAGTGCCGCTTTAATGGATGCAATACTTGGCAAGGCAATCGGTGTCGGTGGTAAGCCGTCAATTTGGTAGGTGTTGTAAGCGGTTTTTTCTTCAAGGTCAGATTTGCGAATATTACCATCGTAACGATCGCCCATGCCATAAATCACGGTGGGGTCGGTTTGTAGGCGCATGTTTTTCTTCAGACGGTTGACGAACACGCCTGCCACTTCACCACGCTCACTTTCGACACTGGTTTCTTTTTCAATAATCGATGCCATAATCAGCGCTTCATACGGTGTCTTGTACGGCAGATTGGCTTGGCGATTGTTCCAGTTTTCCATCAGCGCCGTGTGTTGACGGGTAAATAAATCCGTTAGCACTTTTTTATCACTACTGCCTTCATTAAAATAATAGGTATCGGGTGAAAACCAACCTTCAAGGTTGCCATTCGGGTGATAGTCAGCAGGGATATTGAGCCCAAGTTTATCAACGTCAACTTTGCTACCATGGATAACTTCGTTTTTAATCCCTTTATTGTCCGTCAAATGCTGATATAAATCTTTGGCTGTTTTACCTTCAATGATTTGCACTTTGATAAAAGCGACTTTCTCACCTTGTTGTAGCATGGCTAAATAATTGGCAAAACTTGGATTTTCAGGCAGTTGATATACCCCTGAATGAAGCGGTTTATCCACCGTCATTTTGATATATAGTTTGGCAAGTGGCGCAACGAACAGCTTTTTCTTTTTATCCCAGTCGTCTACCAGTGCATAGTAGGTTTGACCTTTATTGATGGTCACCATCTGCTTTGGTTGGGTGATAGTGCCATATAGGGTGTTGTACCAAGCAAATAACAACCAGCCCAGCACCAATACAATAAACCCAAGCAGTCCCAGTAGACGGTATTTATTTTTTTTGTTTCTACCGGTGATGTGGTCATTGAATTCTCGCGTTGAACGATTAATCAGACAAGCATCATTGCCATTGACGTTTTTGCTATGCGAGTCTTCGTCATCCTTATCCGTGATATCCTTGTCATCGGTACCCTTATCTTTGCTATGATTGTCCTGCAATTGAGAATCTGGAATATCCGCGGTGTGAGGGGTGTCACTGTGCTGAGTAGGATGATGCTCAGAACCGTCTGAGTTACTAGACATATTATTATCAGATTGGTCGTTCATAGAGAAAGCTTATATTGACTCAATAAGCGAGAATTTAACAATTAATGACAAAAATAGCAATTTTTTTTAGTTACCAGCAACACGATTTAAGTTAATTTTTGCGTATGGATTGGGGTCAAATCAAGTACGGTTGACTGCCCATTGGGTAGCATCAATGCTTGAATGGGCAAAATCCCCCGTACAGCATTGCAAAAGAACAAGCTTGTGATATTGGATAACTCCTCGCTGGCTAAATACCGCTCCTTATGCGCCCTATCGGACTCGGCAAACTTAGCCAATAACACCTGCCGCATCACCCCTTTTACCCCTGAGCGGTTGATGGGCGGTGTGTACCACACGTTTTCATGATTAAGCTGATAAAACACATTGCAAAAGGTGCCTTCTACCCAATGCCCCATCACATCTTGTACCAACCCATCAATCATTTGTGCATTTTGGGTTTGGTTCTGCCACAGCTCGTGACTTGCCATCACTTTATCTTGGGCGTTTAGTAGCTTAAGCCCTACCAAGGGTTTGGGTAAACACGCAATTTGCTGCGTAAGACAGATGGCGGTAGCGGCAGGTTGGATGATGACTTGATTGGCTTGCTGTGCTAATGGCTTATCGGTGGGCATGAGCTTAATAAAAGCGTCAAATTCAGAGTTGCAAAATCCATAGCCTTTGATAGGTTGGTTTTTTCGGCAGACTATCAGCTTGAGCATACCGTGATTGAGGGTTTTAGCAAAATTGGCTAACTGGCTATTAAAGTATGCGCGGATAGTATGATTGGGGGATTCTAAATTGGCTGCCTCTAAATCAGCGTTGGTTAAATTGAGTTGTAACGCCTGGGCACTCTCGTCAATTCTATCTAAGTGGAAACTCAGCCAATTGATTTGTCCTGCCACCACCGCCATGGTGGTAAAGAACCCATCGCCATACGCTATGACACGTGAGTCAATATCGATAGCGGTGATTGGCGTTTGCTTGGCATACTGAGCATCAGATAATGAATACCACATGGTTATTTGGCTACTTGATTAAATTAATAGTTGGACTGTATGACAGTGAAAGCCGCATCAATTAGCCGCTTTTTTTAGCAGTTTTGGCGGTGACAGTGGGTTTTCTGACCACCAAATCACAATGATAATTGTCACAGCGTGCTAATTCTACCAAAATTCCGTGGTAGCTCGCATTTTTAATCGGCTGTCCTTGTACCATGTGGGCAACAATGTCTGAGCCATCTTGCCCAAACCAATGTTGGGTCAGATGAAACGCTGTTTTGGCATGCTGGATACTGATGTTTTTAACGCTGGCATTGTCATAGGCACTGGCATGATACCACTGTAACTCGATATACATAGGCGAATCAAGCAAATCAAAATACGGCTCACCGGTTTTGGCAAAACTATATTTGCTCGCCACATTGCTTCGGTAGTCCAAAGTTTGCGTATCAATGGTGATAGGTTGACCTAACAGTAACGTCACAGCTTCGGTATCGTGGATACTGACTTTTTTTGCCAGCGTTTGTTGCTGCCATTCATTAATGGGATAGACCACAGGCGTTGGCTGCGAGGTAGGGTTGATAGACGGATTGGCGGCTGTGGTCGATACGGTAGTGCTAGCGGTGACACTGGCATTGCGTTGTGAGGCGATTTGTTTGACCTTATCACAGCCAGTTAAGGTGAATGCTAAGATAATGCAGCCCCAGCCAAGATTTTTTAGCCAAGTGGGTTTATTTTGAGTAACGCCTTTTTGGGTAGCGCCTTTTTGGGTAGCGTCTATCGGATGTTCTAAGCGGTTTTGACGCGGTAAAAAAAGCGGTTTGCGGGCAATTAGCTTCATTGTGTAATGTATAACGGGTTGGTGTGGATAGCGCATTGTAACAAGGCATTGACAGCAGTTAACAGTACGCTTTTGTTGTTATTTTTAGCCACGTTGATGAAATGCTAAGCTTTACACCCACCCAATCATAACCTAGCCAATTAAAACCCACCCAATCAAAACCCAGCATTGATATAGCAGCCACAGTTATTGTAAAGTGGTGGCAATTGGTAATTTTACTCATCGTATTATAGGTTTTCCCATGTCATCAATTCCTGATTCAAACGTCCGTTATCACTGCATGGTAATCGGCAATCCGATTGCCCATAGCAAATCGCCTGATTTGCACCAAGCGTTTGCCAAACAAACGGGCATCACCTTGTCTTACCAACGCCAATATTGTCCCAACGATGTCGACAGCTTTACCGCTGTCATCGAAGCATTTTTTGCAGGCGGTGGCACAGGGGCAAATGTGACCGTACCTTTTAAAGAGATGGCATTTGCGCTTTGTCAGCAGCGCGGTGAACTATCTGAATACGCGCGCTTGGCGGGTGCAGTCAACACCCTTGCCATCAAAGCGGGGAAACTGTATGGCGACAATACCGATGGTCGCGGTTTGGTGGCGGATTTATTGTCGCAAGGCGTCAATTTAAAAGACGCGAACGTTGCTATTTTGGGGGCAGGTGGGGCGACTCGTGGCGCGATTTTGCCGTTGCTAGATGCGCAAGTAAAATCGCTGCATATTGCCAATCGCACAGTAGAAAAAGCAGAGAATTTAACCCGATTATTTGATACCGATAAGCTCACCTTTTCAAGTTTGACGGATTTGCCCACCGATATTGAGGTGATTATCAATGCAACGTCGATAGGTCTGAGCGGTGACACATTGCCGTTCGCCAAGGATATGACGGTCGATTTTGCGTATGACATGATGTATGGTAAACCCTCGGCGTTTTTGGACTTTTTTAAGGCGAAAAATACCAAAACCTCAGATGGCTTGGGAATGCTGGTCAATCAAGGGGCATTAAGTTTTGCGCTTTGGACGGGTAAACAAGTCGATTTGACGAATTTTCACTTTTAGCTGTTTTATAAAAAAGCAGTCAACACTCGCCTACGCTTTAGATAAAATAGACAAAACCAAAATTTGACCAAGAGAGCGAAATAAAACCCAATAAAAAAGCCAGTTTTGTCACTGGCTTTTTTAGTCATGCTAATTTAGCGATTCGCATTGCCTAATTGCGCCAAAATATCACTGATTTCATTATTGGCCTGACTCTCAGTTTGGGTGTCGCCATTTGGCGTCAAGCTATCAAATAACTGTGGTAAAAGCTCCGCCATACTTTGACGGACTTCGCTTTGGTCGACACCAGTTTGTGCCGCAACTTGCGCCAACTCATTATTATCAAATAGCTGATTGATATCATTGGCATCCAATGGTTGGTTTGATTGGTCTGCACTCATCCAAGAGTTGGCTTGATGCCCAAATCCCATATTTTGGATTTTATTAAAAGCGCCTGATAGACCCCCATTACGCTGAATAAACATCAGCGCGATTGGCAACAAAGCCGCCATTAACATACCTTTACCACCAAAGCCACTTTGGCTTTGTGGAAATTGGTTCATACCCACGTTATTGCCCATACCACTACCTAGACCGCCGCCCATGCCACCCCCTAGCACGCTACCTAGCACTTGTCCTAGCACGCCACCTTGGGACATACCTTGATTTTGGTTCATTGCCATACCGATGATATCATCCAACCCAAAACCATTTGACTGCATTTGTGGCTGCTGCGTCCCGCCGCCTAATACATTACCAAAAATATTCCCTAGGCCGCCCATATCTGCTTGGCTTTGACCGCCCATTTTGCTTTGAATGGCATTTTGCGCCACTTGTGTTACTAGACTTGTTAATAGACCCATGGTCATTCCCTTTTATCTTTTTCAATGATTGTCGTATATCACCAATAATAATGCACTGATGCACGCCCATTGCCAACTGCACTTAAGTTCAAGCTAAAATGCGCAGTCGCCTCAACACTTGGTTGATTTAATTGTAGCAATATTGAATATAACTTATATACCATTTTTGTTATCGCTCCAGCGTGTTCGCTAGCACCTTAAATTGCCGCCATGTATCGCGGTCCACTTGGTCTTGCCAAATGGTTACGCTGATTTTAGCTGGCGCTGATTCTATCAAGCCAAATGTTAAAATCACCAAGCACCCCATATCAGCGATGCCCAGCAAATTTGCCTGCCACACCGCTTGTTTACTCTGTCTAGGCACTTTGACAACCCCACGTACCCACTGGATTTGCCAGGTTAAAAAATCACAATTGTCATAGGGTGAGGTTTGATTGTTAGTTTGCGGTTTGGCGTGTAACGATGAAATAGCCAATAAGTGACAACTGGATATTTGCCCTAACCAAAGACTGGCTATAGCGACCATACCTAGCAAAAGTTTGTAGGCAAGCGCCAAAGGCACCAGGGTTAAAATGCCAATAACCACCCATAAACAAGCCCCCCAAAGCAGTTTTTTATTCACACTGGGTATGAGCCTGGCATCAATATCAATAAATGAGGTGTTATGACGCGGTAAGTAGCGCTCGTTCATCTAAGTCAATTAAGAAGAAGCTTTTAATGATTTGAGCTTGGCTATCAAATCAGCAAATTCTGGCTTGGTCGGATGATTGTGTAAAAACCAATCCAGCAAATCAGGATCTTCTTCTTTCACCAATTCTGCAAAAATTTGCTGCTCTCGTGAGTCGGCTTTTAGATAGTGCGCTCTCACATACGGGTCAAAATAATAATCGAGTTCTTTTAGACCGCGTCTGGCACGATAGATGACTTTGCGCTGCTCTAATGTAGGTTCTGGCTGATTGTCACTCATGATAAATCCTTGTCGTTGCGCGTTAAATTCATGTATTTTTTTACCTGTTATTAAGCTTTTGCCTGTTGCGTCGCTTGCCACATCGCAAGCCCTGCTTTAGTCGCTGCTACATTATGGGTGCGCAAGATACACGCCCCTTGCTGCACAGCAAATAGCCCTGCAACCATACTAGCAACATCTCTATCGGTAGGGTCATGGGGTAGATTGGCTGACTTGAGGACTTCCCCAACAAAGCGTTTACGGGATAATGCCACCATGACAGGTAAGTTAAACGTATGCAACCGATAAAATTCATTCAGCCATGCCAGATTTTGCTGGGCGTTTTTGGCAAAGCCAAACCCTGGGTCAATGATAAGATTGTCACGTCTGACCCCACCCGCCATAACCTCATCAATGCGCTGCTGTAACTCGCTAATAACATCGGTATATAAATCTTGATAATTATCTAGCTGATTCATGGTCGTTGGCTCACCGCGCATGTGCATGAGCATGACAGGGATATCGAGTTTGGCAGCGGTAGCAATGGCATCGGGGCGCGTCAAGGCTCGTACATCATTCCAAATTTTGGCGCCGACTTGACTGGCGAGTGTCATCACGGTCGGGCTACTGGTATCGACCGACACCCACACTTGCTCACCAAAGTTATGATTAATCGCTTCAACCACTTTGATGACGCGGTCAACTTCTTCTTGCTCACTCACAGGGCTGGCATTTGGGCGAGTAGATTCACCACCCACATCGATAATCGTCGCCCCGTCTTTGATCATCTGCTCGGTATGACGCAAGCCTTGGTCGATATGATTATATCGACCACCATCAGAAAATGAATCTGGGGTGACATTTAAAATACCCATGATATGGGGATTAGATAAATCGAGCGTTTGATTATGATAATGAATGGCAAAGTTGGGAATGGGCTGTAACTGCATGATGTCCGCAATGATGGCTAAAATTTTTTACTATTTTAAGTGAAAAACAAAAAAACCGCTATCAAGTTGGTAGCGGTTTTTGAGTAACTCATATCATGGATAATTTACATTGCAGGTAACGGCGGCGGGGTTAAGCCCGACCCACTTGACGGTGGGTTGCTTGGTTTATCGAAATTTACTCTAACAGGCTCTTGATAAACTTTAGGCTCGCGTGGTGGAATACCTGCCATAATGTCTTGCAATTGGTCACGGTCGATAGTTTCCCATTTCATTAACGCGTCGACCATGGCATGCATTTTGTCCGCATTACCTTCAATTAATGCACGTGCGATATCATACTGCGCTTCTAGGATACGACGAACTTCGTCGTCCACTTTCTGCTGGGTCGCTTCTGCAATAGTGCGAGATGAGGCACCAAAGTAACCTTGGTTTTCATCTTCTTCATACACCATCACACCCATGGCATCTGACATACCGTATTTGGTAACCATGGCACGTGCCATTTTAGTAGCACGTTCAAAATCATTTGACGCGCCAGTCGATTGCTGATTGATAAACACTTCTTCGGCGATACGACCACCAAACAAAATCGCAATATCATTTAGCATTTTTGATTTATAGACGCTAGTCTGATCATGCTCTGGCAATTGCCAAGTAACACCTAATGCCCAACCACGCGGCATAATAGTGACCTTATGGACAGGATCGGTACCCGGTAGCATTTCAGCCACTAAGGCATGCCCTGCTTCATGATATGCCGTTGCACGACGCTCTTCTTCACGCAGTACCATCGATTTACGTTCTGGACCCATATACAGCTTGTCTTTGGCTTCTTCAAAGTCGTTCATATCGACTGACGCTTTGTTGTTACGTGCAGCAAATAACGCTGCCTCATTCACCAAATTCGCTAATTGCGCACCACTAAAGCCTGGGGTACCACGTGCCAATGAACGAATATCGACGCCAATTGTTGAGGGCAATTTTTTCATGTGTACACGAAGAATTTGCTCACGACCTTTGATATCAGGCAAGCCAACTTGTACTTGACGATCAAAACGACCTGGGCGTAACAATGCTTTATCAAGTACATCGACGCGGTTGGTTGCAGCAATCACGATTACCCCGTCATTGCCTTCAAAACCATCCATTTCAACCAATAACTGGTTTAAAGTCTGTTCACGTTCGTCATGACCACCGCCCATGCCTGCGCCACGATGACGACCGACAGCATCAATCTCGTCAATAAAGATGATACAAGGGGCATTTTTCTTGGCTTGCTCAAACATATCACGCACACGGCTTGCACCGACACCCACAAACATCTCAACAAAGTCAGAACCTGAAATTGAGAAGAAGGGTACTTTGGCTTCGCCTGCAATCGCTTTAGCAAGCAAGGTTTTACCTGTCCCTGGCGGGCCTACCATCAACACACCACGTGGAATAGTCGCGCCAAGTTTAGTAAATTTTTCTGGGTCACGTAAGAAGTCGACAATTTCCGTCACCTCTTGCTTGGCTTCATCACACCCTGCCACATCTGCAAATGTCACTTTGATTTGGTCTTCTGATAACATTTTGGCTTTAGATTTACCAAAACTCATCGGACCCATACCGCGACCACCACCTGCACCACCACCGCTCATGTTACGCATGATGAACAATAATAAACCAATAATCAATAGCACTGGGAAGCTTGCAATCAGTAATTGCATCATCACGCCTTGACGTTCAGGGGTGGCGCCTTGAACTTCAACATTATGCTTGATAAGCTTTGGCATTAGCTCAGTGTCAGTGACGGCAGGACGCACTGTCTCAAAAGTTGAGCCATTTTTCTTTTCGCCAGAAATTTGCTCACCGTCAATTTTGACACTTTTGACCTGGTCAGTTGCCACCGCAGTAACAAATTGGGAGTAATTGAGCTTATCAGGTTCATTGCGGGTATCAAAATTGCTAAAGACTAGCACTAATACCCCTATCACAACTAACCACAATAAGGTATTTTTTACCATGTCGCTCACGTTGTTTTTCATCCTTCGCGTTAGGGGGTTGATTAAAAAAGTGGGGTTAAATCAAAATGTTTACCAAAGATAGGTAGATGTTTCACCAAAAATAGACGTTACATTAATCTTTCAATATAGCATGATATATGGATTTACCTTAACATTATCAAGCGAATTCTCTGTTATTTTCTAGTAAAAACATATTACCAATTTTTATCCAGTTAACTTCACGGATAGACTAAAGCAAATTAGCTTATTTGGTGGCAATCCAATACATTTCTTTTGAGCGCGCGCGTGACGCTGCAGGCTTGATACTACGCACTTTACTAAAACGCTGCTGCATATTTTTTCGTAAGGCGTCAGAGCCTTCGCCCTGGAATACCTTAATCACTAAGGTACCACCTTCAGGGAGCACTTGCTCGGCAAAGTCCATGGCAAGCTCACACAAATAAATCATGCGTGGCTGATCGACTGCGGTAAAACCAGAGGTATTGGGCGCCATATCAGATAGCACCACTTCCACTTTTTTATCGGCGACTTCTGCCATAATTTTGTCAAAGACTTCTTGCTCACGAAAATCACCTTGGATAAAGGTCACATTCTCTAGCGTATCCATCGGCAAGATGTCTGAGGCAATGAGCTTGCCATTGTCACCGACTAGTTTGCCAGCAACTTGCGACCAGCTGCCTGGAGCAGAACCCAAATCGACCACCGTCATGCCTTTTTTGATCAGCTGCAGTTTTTCGTTGATTTCTAGCAATTTGTAAGCTGCTCTTGCCCGATAGCCATCGCGCTGGGCGAGTTTGACATAGTGGTCGTCAATGTGCTCTTTCATCCACGCACGGCTACTTTTAGACAATTTTTTGTTGGTAATACGCGTTGCCATAATTCTCTACAAACTACCCTTTATATATAGTTTAAAAATTCTTCACTTGGGATTTGGCTAAAAAACCCAAAGCCATCCTAGAATGACCATTGGTAAATTTTGACAATCTCAAGGGTTAAGGCTGTTATTTTAGCATATTTCACCCAGTTAGCTTGTGTTAACTCATGGATTGGCTATTGATTTTTTTTAATCCAGTGATTTTTGTAGATTGATAAGTCATGGCAGCGTTTTGCCTATGTGTTTTTGCCTATGTATTGCCCATAATTTATTAGGCAAAATGATTAATATGGTATAATGCTAGCTAATTTTTTTATAGGTCAATTGACAGTTATGGCAAATTCAAGCTTATCAAATGCGGATATCAAACATTTAAAAGGCATCGGTCACCAGCTGAACCCTGTGGTAATGATTGGGGGTCAAGGCGTTACCCCAACCGTTATTGAAGAAATTGGGCGCGCACTGACCGATCATGAGCTGATTAAAGTAAAAATCCCAGCCGGTAGCAAAGCAGATCGTGACGCTGTGGCAAATGCGATTGTTGAAGCCACTGATGCGATTTTGGTCACCAGTATCGGTCGTATGGTGTTATTACTACGTCGCAATCTGGACGCCAATCCTAAGTTATCAAACTTGGCACGTTTTGGCTAAGGCTACAATGGACGCATTACAGGGTGTGACATTCGCACTGACGAGCGCGGCTGAACCACTCACCGTATCGGCAACACTGGACTACCGGCTCTCAGTACATGTGGTCGCCGATAGTAAATTTTTAACGCTCTTATTTGATGCTACCCATCCCAAGATTGATGATAGTCAAACCGCTCTACAAGCTGGTCTATGGGCAAATTTTCCGACATTTAGCCCATTGGTACTTGAACGCGTGATGCGCCAAGATTATTTATGGCAAGCAGATTGCTTTGAGTGTTTTATTGCCAAAGATAGCCAAGCGGATAGCCCGTATCTTGAGGTCAATTTGGCGACCAATGGTGAGTTTAATCTTTATTATTTTGACAGCTATCGGACACCGAATGCATTACCTCCTCGGCGCTTGCCTATCACAGCGCTGACTTATGGCGAGGATATCAATTTTTTTAGCCAAGCCGTTACACAAGATAGCGAGCTTCCGCTTGTTTTTTGGTGTTCTGCAAGTTCATTACTCCTCACCCATGTACGAGCGGTAGAACAGCAATATGCGTTTAGCGTTAGTACTTTTCGTGTCGGTATGACATTTGCCAAATCAGCATTGGACAAGTTGGTTGATGCAAATGGTAATTATGCGCTAAATCCAACGCGTGTGATTCAGCAACCGTCATACAATGGATTAGCAAATAGCTTAGCTCCAACAGTCGATGAAATGAGTTATTGGGCCATACAGCATGCACACCCAGCGGACTTTCATAACAAGGCACACTGGATAAACACCTAAATTATGATGGTTTTAAACCGTTTTAAACCATAGCACAGCGAAAAATAAAAAACTGGCTTAAAGCCAGTTTTTTTATATATCGAGATATTGTCACGATTAACGCGCTGGCGCCATTGCTAAGTAAGTTTGCGGATTGACAGCTTGACCATTTTGGCGCACTTCATAATGTAGATGGGCGCCTGTTGAACGACCCGTGTTGCCTACCGCCGCGATTTGCTGGTTTGCATACACCGTATCGCCAACGTTAACATAGTTTGCAGAGGTATGTGCGTAACGCGTGACAGTACCGTTGCCATGATCTACTTCAACATGACGACCATACCCTGTACCCCAACCTGAGAAAGTCACCACACCATTACCTGTGGCATAAATAGGGGTGCCGATGGGAGCAGCAAAGTCCATGCCTTTATGAAACTGTGATTTACCAGTGACAGGGTGGATACGATAGCCGAAACCTGAACTCATGCGCGCAGATGACGTAATTGGGCGCAACGCCAACATGCCATTACCCGCATAGCTGCCCATTGCAGGCATGTTGATAATGGTGGTTGGCTGGGTCGATAGTTTTTGTGCTAAACTTGCGAGGCGGTCTTCTTTTTGCTGGGTTTGCTGGCTTAGATTTTTGATGGCGGCATTAACGGCATCTGAAGGCAGATAATAATCTTCACCATCATCTTCACGAACAATAACTTGACTGGTTTTACCGGCATTGGTAATCGATAGAATTTGAGCTTGTGCAACACTCATTGTGGTTAAAGCAACAACTGGCAATGCGATTAGAGCTAATTTCATCTTTTATCCTTTGTTAAACCTTATGCTATTAAACCCTGTGCCAATGTCATTTGAACGCATTGGCAAGATTTAATTCACTATAACTTGGTCTTAAAATCACCTACACTAACACTAAGACCCAATACTAAGACTAAATCAAAATTTTTGTCGCTTAACTACCCACCACACTGCTCATTGACTATGAAAAAACCAACCAACCATCTTGCTTCCCGCACTGAGCGTCTTGCCAACTATCAATTACCGTTTCAAAAAAAGCTGCAGCAGTTACAGCAATTGACGAACGATGTTCGCAGCGCTTGGCAAAACGTGTTGCCTCAAGAGGTCTTAGCAAGCTTACAAGTGATTGCTTGTGAATCGTTTAGACTTGTGGTGAGTACGAACAGTCATACCCTTGCCAATCACCTCAATTACAACCAGCAGCACCTACTATCAACCCTGCAAGCGTTCGACAACAATTTTCATCAATTTAATCAGTTACGTTTTCGGGTGGTGATTGTCAAAGCTATTCATGGCTCGCAAATGCCAGGTTTACAGTGTAATCATAATGTTAGCAATGTAAAGAATTGTGAGCTAAGCGAATTTACGAAGCGAAATATAACACAGCTATGTGACCTTGTCACGGATAACGAGCCACTTAGAACGGCGTTACAAAAACTGATAAAAGACTAAAATAGCCAAGTTACAATGTAACTTTATGTAAATTATGTTGCTGATATCGCAAGATTTATCAATAGATTAATGGCTTATGCAAGTGAAAGTAAAGATATAGGAATAAATTTACAATCATCCTCGTAGATAAAGATATCTTTTTTTTTATTTTTAGTGCGCTTATAGTAGCTAGTGGCTAAAAAAAGATATCCAAAAAATTAAATGATAGAATTGGGGGGTTGGGTTTAATTAGTGTAATAAAATGATAACTTCTTGATGAAAAAATGTTACTAATCAAACAATAGGCAAAATTTTTTGATTAGTAAAAATGCACAATAAAATTAATAAATTTAAATAAATCTAGTTAACATTGTCATTATTTGTTACAACTTTATAGTTATTTTCATCGCTAAATAAAGCCTGTAACAATTTATTATTGAGCGCATGACCTGATTTATAAGCGTAAAATTCACCCAAAATTTGGTGCCCGGCAAGGTATAAGTCACCAATCGCATCTAGTACTTTATGGCGTACAAATTCATCGTCAAAGCGTAACCCTTCAGGATTAAGTACGCCGCTATCATCTAAAACAATGGCGTTCTGCATACTGCCCCCCAGCCCTAGGTTATTGCTTTTTAGGTACTCAATATCTTTTAAAAAGCCGAATGTGCGCGCTTTGGCAATATGCTCGATAAAATTGCCTTCATTAAAATCCAATTTAAACTTTTGATGTGAGCCATTAAACGCAGGGTGATTAAAGTCAATTTGGAAATCTAACACAAATCCATTGTAGGGACGAAATCCTGCGACTTTATCCTCCACGCGAACCTCAATCGGTTGTAACACTTGAATATAGCGTTTGGCAGACGTTTGCTCGGCAATACCCGCTTGCTGCAATACTTGTACAAATTCGATGGCACTACCATCCATGATTGGAATCTCAGGGGCGGACACTTCGATTTGTAAATTATCAATTTGAAGCGCAGCAATTGCACTCATCAAATGCTCGACTGTCCCAATGCGCTGACCTAGCTCATTGGTGAGATTTGAGGACATCATGGTATCGGTTACCGCATGATAGATAGCGGGAATGGGCTTTGCCTGTGCCACATCACTACGTAAAAATTGAATCCCATAGTCAACGGGTGCAGGAGAAAAGCGCAGGTGTACAGGGTTACCACTATGTAAGCCGATGCCTTCAAGATTGATGGGTTGTTGAATAGTACGCTGCTGCATAATGCCCCCTAGTAGATTGCATTCATCCTTAGCCAAAGCTAGGTTGATATAATTTGTTACATTTGGCTATTCTACCATTGTCCCTTTCTACATCATAGTGATGCTTGATTGATTTTATCGACCTTTATGATTGACTCCATTGATAAAAAAACCTCACAACAATTAAGCTGTGAGGCTTTTGAAAAATTATACGGTATCTTAGCGATTTTGCTGGCGACGTAGATAGTCTTGAATACTGTTGCCTGTGCGTTGTGGCTGCGAGGATTGCGGTTGTGCTGGCGCAGGCTCGATAGCTTGCTGTACAGGTGGCTGAGGTGCAGGGATGGATTGTGGTATATCACGGCGTGCCGCATACGCAGGTTCATGCGTGCCTGCTTCCACTTTGTGGGTGCTAGAGGCATCTGAGACAAAATCTCTAGCTGGGTGCTTTGGGGTATTATCTAGCGTAAGACCGGTTGCCACCACGGTCACTTGGATTTCATCGCCCATGTCTTCATCAAATACCACACCGTAGAAGATGTTGGCTTCGTCAATATCCACCAAGCTATGCACTTTTTGGGTGATGCGTTCTTGCTCTTCAAAATTGAAATCTGAGCTAGCCACCACGTTGACCAATAGACCTTTGGCATTTTTAAGTAATAAATTGTCAAGCAATGGGCTTTTGATGGCTTTTTCAGCAGCGATCTCAGCGCGGTCTTCCCCACTGCCTTTACCGATACCCATCATCGCATGACCCCGTGAGGTCATTGCCGTGCGAATATCGTTAAAGTCGATATTAATAAAACCATCTTTTGAAATCATATTAGAGATACCTTGCACCGCTTGAAGTAACACTTCATCGGCTTTTTTGAAGGCGTCTTTCATAGAGATTTTGCCATACACTGTCATCAATTTATCGTTGGGGATAGTGATGATGGAGTCGACAAAGTTAGAAAGCTGCTCAATACCTTCTCTAGCCACTTTATTACGTCTGCCACCTTCAAAGGTAAATGGCATGGTCACTACCGCAACGGTCAAAACGCCCAGCTCTTTGGCAAGTCTGGCGATGACTGGGGCAGCGCCTGTACCCGTACCACCGCCCATACCCGCGGTAATAAATACCATGTCAGAATTTTCTAACAATTGGCGAATTTGTTCTTCATCGCTCTCGGCTGCTTCACGCCCTACTTCTGGGTTGGCACCTGCGCCCAAGCCGCGGTTGTTATTTTTGATACCGAGCTGGATTTTATTGGGCGCTGACAGGCGGTCAAGCGCTTGTCTATCGGTATTGGCACAGACGAAGGTAATGCCTTTTACACCATTTTGTACCATGGTTTCAACGGCATTGCCACCGCCGCCACCGACACCGATGACGGTTAAACGGGCTGAATCGGCAAATGTATCAGTGTGATCTTGTACAATACTAAACTTCGCTTCCATAATTGAAAATCTCCGTATACTGTCAAGTAGGCTTGAGCAGCATAAATAGCAAACATATTAAATTAAATATCAATTAAATCATTACACAATTAGTGGATTTTAGAGTTAATCATAACATGAGCACTCTTAAAATACTAAATATCTCTTTTTTAGAAAAATTTACCAAAAAATTTATTCACAGTTTTGAGTTTTTCTCGCATGGGCTTAACTTGCAAAGAGTCAGGTGAGCTTTTCTCGCTATGATGAAACGCCTCACTTTGACTATATAACAGTGTGCCAAACGCGGTTTGGTATTTACGCTCACCAATCATTGCCGCAATGGTGCGAAGCTTGTCATCATCACCATATTGGGTATAAGCAGAAATCGCTGAGTGTTGATTGACCTTGTTTACTTTATTGGCAAAGATTTTTTTGGCTAATGGCAATAATCCACGCATTTCAGCACCACCGCCCGTGATCACATAGCCTTGTTGTAAAAACTCACTTAGCCCTTCTTTATCCAGCTCTTTTTTAATATGACCTAAAATACTGATATAGCGGGCTTCCGTGACTTCAAGGAGCTCAAGCATATTAATGGTTTTTTCATCGTCATGCTGTGAACGCTTGATGGTAAAAAATTGGCTTGAATCAATCCCATGACGATCGACATTGGCTTGGGATTTTTTCATATTCTCTGCTTCAGCAATGGTGACGTCTAGCAGCATAGAGATATCCAGTGTCGCGTGATGTCCGCCTTCGGCAAAACAATGGGTATAAATCAGCTTATCTTCACGGTAAACGCAGATACTGGTCGTCGATGCCCCAATATCAATCAGACATACGCCATGGTATTTTTCTTCGGGTAATAAGCCGTATTCGGCGGTAGATACCGCATCAAATAGCATTTGGTCAATACTAACATCACATTCTTGCAGCAGTTGCTGCAAATTTTGGCGACCTTTGACCGGCATCATCATCAGATGATAGAGCACCATCAAGTCACTCGCTTGCATCCCAATCGCATCATCAATCATCTCAGCATTGCCATCTAGGGCAATACCTTGCTGGGCATAATGCATCAAATACAAATCATCTTGGAGATGTTTGGTTTTGGCTTGGGTTAGCGCGGCAACCACGTCTTTGGCTTGTACGATATCGTGTTTGATTTTGACTTCGCCCACACTATTGACGCTTTGCAAATCTGGGGTAGAAAAACTAAGCCAAACACTGTTGACACGGCAATTTGCCATGTCTTCAGCGTTTTGAATAGATTGTTTGATGGCAGATTTTAGGCGTTCGCGGTGGCGAATGGTACCTTGCGAGAAATCATGATTTTTGACAGTAGATAAACCGATAATACGAATATCTTGCGCACTGTGGATTTGCCCAATCACAGTATGAATAGCAGTAGCACTTAGGTGGACGACGACGATCAGATCTGGCTTTTTCATAGAACACTACAAAATTATATTTCACCTAATGGCTGGGGTAGGCTGGCGTTTTTAAGGCTTCAGTTTTTGAATCGGTTGTTGAGTTGGCATCGGTCACCGGTTTAGTATCATCCGATTTATTAACGACAGTTGTATCACTGGCTTGCTGTATCATAGGTCGTTTGGTAATTGCCATGCCATTTTTATAGCGTAAATCCACCGTTTGCAGCGTTTTAAGCTGTGGTTTAAGCTGATTTTGTAACATGATGCTCAGTCGATACAGTTTTTCTGAGGTATTGTCATTATCAACCAGTACCCGAAGTCCGTTATCAAAACGAAATAGCCATGCCATTCTGGGCGTTACAATGACTTCTTCAATTTTTATACCCAGTGGCATAAACCAATCACTGACTTGCTTGATTTGCTGCATCATGACAATGGCATTTTGGCTATCGCCTTGTAGCTGCATTAGGCTGGTATTATTTAGGTCATTGCTATCGGCAGGTTTAAATACCATGCCATTGGCATCGACTAAACGCTCACTACCAAACTTGGCAACGGCTTGGCGCGGTACGACATTGACCACAATACCTTGTTGCCAATCGCGGCGCACATCGGCTTGCCCTACCCAATCTACTGTCTCAAGTTTTGCCACATAGCTTTGCAAATCAGCCTTGAGTAAATTTGTGTCTGCTTTTTCGCCCAATAATTGCTGAAGCTGCAGGGTTTGCTGGGTATTTAACCCTTTATGCTGCAAACTGATGGCTGCATTGGGTAATTTATTGAACACATTAATCGCCAAAGCCGCTAATATCAGCAACAATAACACAACGCCAAGCATTAACAACTTTGGCAGCAGCTGATGAAAGCGATTGGGGAGCGTAGTATCTAGAGAAGCAGTTGCCACAAATGAATTTGCCATATTGACCAATCATAACTCGGTCTAAAATTATTAATTACTAAAATCTCAACAACAAAAATCAAAATAACTAAAAATATTACAAGGATTTATGCTTAGAAGCATATCATAGCAAATTCAATGAAATGAATGGTAAATAGATAATACGCTTCTAGACAATTCAAGTACTTTTTTTGTAAACAAATATAAACGAAAATGACTTATTCGCTCAACGTTTGTTCTAAGATACGCACACATAGCGTCGCAAAATCCATGCCACGCGCTTTTGCTGCCATCGGCACCAGACTATGACTGGTCATACCTGGCACCGTATTGAGTTCAAGTAGATATAGCGTGCCTTCGTCATCTCGTAAAAAATCCACACGCGACCAACCTTTACCCCCAATGGCGGCAAACGCTTTTCTTGCGATTTGTTGCATGGTTTGTTCTTGCGCCTCGCTCAAATCTGATGGGCATTGGTAGACGGTATCATCACGATTGTATTTGGCTTCGTAGTCATAAAACTCAGTCGTTGGGATGATGCGAATACTGGGCAACACCTCATCACCGAGGATTGAGCAAGCATACTCACCGCCTGTAATGGCTTTTTCTGCCAAAATAGCGCCGTGGTATTGTTTGAGCTGTGGGTAGGTCTTGGCAAGCTCGCCCGCTTCTTTAATTTTAAAGACGCCAACACTACTGCCTTCAGCGGCGGGTTTGACAAACAGCGGCAAACCTAGCTGCTGTTCGATAGCAGTAAAATCAGTATTGTCGTCAAGCACGACATAGGGTACGTTTGGTAAATCTAACGCTTGCCAAACTAAGCGGTTGCGAAACTTATCCATGGCAATCGCAGAGGCTAACACGCCACAACCGGTATACGGAATATTAAAACCGTCTAGCACCCCTTGCAGGCTGCCATCTTCGCCAAAAGTGCCATGCAGCACATTAAATACGCGGTCATAGTCGCGCAGTTTTGAGATATCTGTTTCTTTGGGGTCAAAGTGATGGGCATCCACGCCTTTAGCGAGTAGCGCATCAAGCACAGCTTGACCACTCGTGAGTGACACTTCACGCTCGGCACTCCAGCCCCCACAGACAACCGCCACTTTACCAAATTGTTTGACATCGATAAGCTCTGACATATTGATTCCTAATTTTTTGTTAACCGAATTCATTGCTATAATTATTTCACACAAATTTTTAAACTATCGCTTGGCTATGACTTAGCTATGGTTTAGGTATGGCTTGCAATTTTAGCTCACTCATAAAATAATCGCCTGCTGGCAGTATGGGCAAGCTACAACAGCTTTTCAATACCTTAAGTTTCATAACCGCTTGCCGCGTGGTTTTTCAATCAAGCGGTTGTTCAATCAAGCCGTTATTTTTCAGTTAAAAATAAATTGTTTTTTGCCAAATCTAGACAGAGTTGACCCACGTTACCCGCCCCTTGGGTAATCAGCAAATCATTGCCTTTTAACATACTACCTAGCACCTGACGGATTTGATCCATGTCATTGATGTTTAGCATAATTGGCTCAACTTGTCCGCGGGTGCGGATGGTACGGGCAAGGCTGCGACTATCTGCGCCTTCAATCACCGCTTCACCTGCGCTATACACATCGAGTAGCATCAACACATCGACTTGTGACAATACGTCCACAAAATCATCGAAGCAATCACGGGTACGGGTAAAACGGTGAGGCTGGAAAATCATCACCAAGCGGCGATCGGGATAGCTTTGGCGAGCCGCTTTGATAGTCATTGCCACTTCGGTTGGGTGGTGACCATAGTCGTCAATCAATAGCACATCGCCTGCGCCATCTTTTACAGGGTAGTTACCATTGTTTTCAAAACGTCTGCCCACGCCAGCAAATTTTTTGACCGCTTGGCAAATGGCTTCATCACTGACACCTTCATCGGTGGAGATGGTAATAGCCGCTAAGGCGTTATAGACATTATGAATACCAGGAATGTTCAAAGTAATCGGCAGGGGCTCACGGTCTTTACGCAGTACGGTAAAATGGGTTTTGGTGCCGTCTGCCACCACGTCAATCGCTTGCACATCGTTATGTTTTTCTAACCCATAAGTCAACACAGGGCGCGCGATTTTATCAATCAGTCCGTACAACTCTTTGTCATCACCGCACAATACTGCTAACCCATAAAACGGCATATTTTGTAAAAACTGCACATACGCCGCTTTTAGTTTGTCAAAACTGCCGCCATAGGTTTCCATATGGTCTTGGTCAATATTGGTGACAATCGCTGCCATCGGGCGCAGCGATAAAAACGACGCATCGGACTCATCCGCTTCCGCCACCAAATAACGGCTTTGACCCAATGACGCGTTTTTGCCTGACGCGTTAAGTTTACCACCAATCACATAAGTAGGATCCAAACCCGCTTCGGTTAAAATCATGGTAAGCAGGCTAGTGGTGGTAGTTTTGCCATGCGCACCCGCTACCGCAATACCATGACGGTAACGCATCAGCTCACCTAACATATCGGCGCGGCGTACCACAGGAATACGTCCTGACAAGGCAGCTTGGATTTCTGGGTTGGTACGATCAATCGCTGATGACACCACGACCACATCGGCTTCACTGATGTTTTTGGAATCATGCCCGATAAACACTTGAATGCCCATTTGGGTCAAACGGTCGGTCACTGGGCTTTGTTTGATGTCTGAACCGCTAACCATATAGCCATGATTATGGACGACTTCGGCAATACCGCACATCCCTGCCCCACCAATACCGACAAAATGCACGTGGCGTATACGGCGCATCTCTGGGATTTCGACCACGCGCTTGGCAATTTTTTTGGTGACACGGTTGGTTTTTTCAGGTTTTTCAGGTTTTTCAGTAGATTGGGCAGTGGCAGTTTTGGCTGATTTTGACATAGACAGGCTCAATGATAAATGACTTATAAGTTGTAAAAATAATTAAGGTTTTAACTGGGATAAAATGGCATCGGCAGCCAGCTGTGTGGCATTGGGTTTGGCAAATTCACGTGCTTTTTCTGCCATCGCTAAGATTTGATGACGGTCGAGCTTGGCTAAAATGGCACTTAAACTCTCTGCCGTTAATTCTTTTTGCGGCATTAAAAACGCGGCGCCATGTTCTGATAGGGTTTTGGCATTGGCCGTTTGGTGATCATCGACTGCATGGGGCAGCGGCACAAACACCGCAGGCAATCCAACCGTGGCAACTTCTGTGACCGTCAGCGCCCCAGCACGGCAGACAATCACATCTGCCCAGCTGTATGCTGCTGCCATATCTTTGACAAATGGCAAAATCTCATACTGGGTTGATTGGAGTTGTGCTTCGCTATATACCGCTTGGGTAGCCTCTTGGTTGTTTTTACCACATTGATGCCGCACTTGCCATGGCTTGGCGTCTGGCAGACTTTCTAATTTTTTTAGCGTGGGCGCGATATGATTATTTAGTGCCTGAGCACCCAGAGAACCGCCAATGACCAATAGCTTTAAAGGGCTGGTATCATTGACATCGATACGGGCTTTTGGTGGCGGTACTTGTACGATAGCCTCACGTACGGGGTTGCCAACTGTCATCACTTTATTAGAAGGTAGTTCGGTGAAGGTATTTGGGAAGGCTTCTAACACTTGATTAGCAAGCTTAGATAGATAGTTATTACTCATGCCTGCGATGGCATTTTGTTCATGAATCAAAATGGGTATTTTACAAAATTTGGCAGCCAATCCGCCGGGTGCGGTCACATAACCACCAAACCCTACCACGATGCCGATTTTATTGGTTTTGATGATTTTGATAGCGGCTAATGTTGCTTTGAGTAAGGTTGACGGGGCTTTAAATAAGCGTTTGATACCGTTCCCGCGTAACCCCTGCATATTGATGGCATGGTAGGTAAAGTCGTAATGTTGTAGCAACTCATTTTCCATACCGACTAGGGTGCCGAGCCAATGCACTTGGGCACCTGATTGTTGTAACGCTTGAGCCACTGCAATCGCTGGAAACACATGCCCACCCGTGCCTGCTGCCATCATCAGCACGCGCGGTTTTTGCATCGTTGGCTCACTCATCTTATTATCCTTGACCAATCCAATCTAGGTGAGGTGGGGATTAAAAAACCCCGTATGACTGACCGTTTATCGGGAAAAACAATCACCATAAAAATGGCAAAATCATAGCATTATTTCACCCAATAATAAAGTAAATCACTTGAATTGCTAAGTAGCGCCAAGATTTTGCAACCATCGTATCGCTTTATATTCAAAGCGGCTGATTAGTTGTAACCGTTCTGTCATGAATCAGTCAAGCCACTGTCACATATCCCCTTTACCATACTCAGCATAATTGTTTCTGCATTATTTCAAAAAAATTTATTTCGTAGCCAACTGCTAACTGCTATCAGCAAGGAATTCACTCATGACTGAAGTTAACCAATTAAACCAAACCATTAGCCGCCGTAATGTCATTCGTTTTTTGGCAGGGGTGCCTGCGTTGCCACTTGCCACAGGCTCTGTTGCCACCTTATTGACAGGTTGTGGGAGTGATAGTGATAGTAATAGCACAGCAGGCATACTGAATAATACACGAAAAACCATCAAATCCACTGAGTTTGTTGGTATGGCTGCACCAAATTTATCAAATCCCGCCAATATGGCAACGGTGTATGTCGATTCAAAGCTAAAAGCAACCTTTGATGACAATACCACGACTGACTATAAGCTACAGTATCAACCGTTTTTTAAAACAGGCGATAAATTAAAAGACTTAAAGGGTAATGACATCATTGCAGGCGGCTATTTTGATATCTATAACAAGCCTATCATGGATAGCTCAGTGCTAGCCTCTACGCGCCAGTTTTTCTCTGATTGTCCCGATGGTTCTTCATTATTGACAGTTAAAGGCGCACGTGTTGCGGGTGTAACAGGTAATACCGTATTTGCGGTGGTGCAATTTGAATATACAAGTAAAGACCAAGCCGGCAGCAATACTTACGGTACACTACCTTCACCCATTGCGGTAGTGACACTTGACCAAAACCCACAAACAGGCGAACTCAAAGTCGTCAAATACCACAATGTGGATATGTCAAAAGTGTATGGGTTATGGATTACTTGTGGTGCATCCCTCTCACCATGGAATACGCATTTATCATCAGAAGAGTATGAACCAGACGCTTTCATGGCTAAAAGTAGCGACCAATTTAAAGCATTTAGTAAAAACTTATACGGTGATGAAACCAAAGCAAACCCATACCATTATGGTCATTTACCAGAAATCGTAGTCAACGCTGATGGGTCTGGTATCGCGAAAAAACATTTCAATCTAGGTCGTATCTCTCACGAACTGATTCAAGTGATGCCTGACCAACGTACTGCGTTGATGGGCGATGACTTCACTAACAGTGGTTTATTTATGTTTGTTGCCGATAAAGCAGCTGACCTATCTGCAGGTAACCTCTATGTTGCCAAAATCAGCCAAACGTCAGCCAAAGGTGGCCCTGCGGCTGCCAGTGATTTTAGCATCAAATGGATTCATCTAGGACATGCGACCAGCGCTGAAATCGAAGCCTTAGCCAATACAGTAGTACCAACCGATATCATGGATGTCAAATACACTGACCCGAATGATGCCTCTTACAAAAAAATCGGCTATGACGGGGCAAATAACTGGGTAAAACTTGCGCCAAATAGCAAATTACCGGCAGACAAACTCACCCAAGCGGCGGCATTTTTAGAGACCCACCGCTATGCAGCGCTGCAAGGTGCGTCAATGGCATTCACCAAAATGGAAGGCACCACGGTCAATATCAAAGATAAAATCGCCTACTCTGCCATGTCGCGCATTGAAAAATCGATGACCACAGACGAGTACGATGTCAAAGTGGCTCAGCTAAAATCAGGCGCAGTCTATGCCCATGAGCTTAAAGGTGGTCAGGTTGATAACAATGGTAAAGCGATTAACTCTGAGTGGGTCTCTACCCGTATGTATGTACCTGAAGGCTTAGCAGGGGAAGACATTGCCAAAGACGCGCTCGGTAATACCTCTAACATTGATAAAATCTCTTGCCCCGATAACCTAAAATTCTCTGAAAAAATGCGTACCTTATTTATCGGTGAAGACTCTGGCTACCATGTTAACAACTATCTTTGGGCATACAATGTTGATACCAAAAAATTAGCGCGTATCCTGTCAACACCAGCAGGAGCTGAATCTACCGGCCTACACGCGGTCGATGAAGTCAATGGCTATACTTATATCATGTCAAACTTCCAACACCCAGGTGATATGACATTTGTCCCCGCCGTTGAGACAGTGGTTCGCCCGCTCATTAACCAAAACTTCAAAGATGGCTACAGTGCTGCAGTGGGTTATTTGGCATTTAAAGCTTAATACCCTGCCAAGCGATGATATAAAAAACCCAGTCTATGACTGGGTTTTTTATTTTGCTTTGACAATGACAGCTAGTGAATTTGCGTTTTAATATGGGTTTCAATATGCGATTCAATAAACGCAATAAAATCCTCTGCGATATGCGTGCCGCATTGGTCGTCAATCTCACGCACGCAGGTGGGGCTAGTCACGTTAATCTCTGTTACTTTGCCACCAATCACATCCAAGCCCACAAAGTACAAGCCTTTTTGCATTAGCACAGGCGCCACTTGCTCAGCAACTTGGCGCTCTTGCGCTGACAATGGCATGGCGACACCACGACCACCTGCGGCTAGATTACCGCGCGTTTCGCCTTGGCTTGGGATACGCGCCAAGCAATAATCCACGGGCTTACCACCGACAATTAAAATGCGTTTATCGCCGTCCTTGATTTCGGGCAAGTATTTTTGCGCCATCACAGGCAAGCTTTCAAGCTGGGTTAGCATTTCAAGGGTTGAGCCAATATTAGGGCTATCGGCGGTCAGACGAAAAATGCCCATTCCCCCCATGCCATCAAGCGGTTTGACGATGACATCTTGATGGGTTTTGATAAAATCACGGATATGCGTTTGTTTGTTGGTCACAATCGTCGGTGTCATCAGCTCAGGGAATTGCGTCGCAAACAGTTTTTCGTTACAGTCACGTACGCTTTCTGGGTTATTGACTACCAATACACCTGCTCGCTGAGCATATTCTAGCAAGTACAGGCTATACAAAAACTGCATGTCAAACGGCGGGTCTTTACGCATCAAGATGACGTCAAATGCGCGAGCAGACTGCGTGGTTTTTTCCCCCAGCTCATAAAAATGTGCAGGGTCTTTAAACGTTTTGAGCGATTGGCTATCAATTTGCAATGCGCCATTATCGAGCCACAAATCGTGAATTTGGCAATAATGCGCCGTGTGACCACGATCTGCAATCGCCCACAGCATCGCGAGCGTGGTGTCTTTTTTGTAGTTGATGATGTGGATATCGTCCATGACGATCAGAAAATTCAGTGGTTTCATTTATGATCCTTGTTCAATTTTTATCAATTATTCGTTTTGCTATTAAAACATCGATTCGACCGCATTGCCATTATTATCATAGCGCATACCGCTGGTCGGTTGTTCATTGGTAAACCAAAAATGATATTCAGGGTTTCCCGCTTGGCTGTAAACAATCGCTTCTTGTACCATACCTTGACGGAACAGCACTTTTTGTTTGATACGGCTATCGGACAATCGATACGTCACCCAACCATGATATAAACCGTTAACCAAATCAGTGCGAAGCTGGGTCACAAAGTTTGGGTAGTACACCACCAAAAATTCATCAAAATAACCGTTCTTCACAAAGGTGGTAAATTGCTCGCCTTCTGGCATTACGCCATTATAAGGACCATCGGCAATGCCTTGTGGCGCAGCTTGCGGTGATTTTGGCGGCAAGATAAGGCTATTTAACGCATCATAAAACGGCTGTTGGTCAGTTGCCACATTGACAATCGCAGGCGGTTTGCTACCCTCTGCCATCAGTTCATTGATACTACTGCAACCGGTAAGCGCAAATAATATTGCCGATAAGGTAAGTGCAGTGCCAACACGCAAAAGGTGTGCCGTTGTTAGTGTGGTGGGCAAGGCTTTTGTCAACATAGCCGTCCTCTTCAATGGTTAATTTAAAAACAATCTATCGTTAGCGGGGTTGGGTGATGGATTCTATATAACATGATGTAAAAAACTATCTGTGAAATCATCATCACCCAGGATGATGGCAACCGCTGATTAAACGCCGTATTGCTCGCGGTAGGCTTGCATTTTGGCAAGTTCCTCCTGCGTGCCATTTTTGGCGACATACTCGGTAATGTCATCCATCGTGACCAAGGCAAGTACCGGTACATTGAGGCTTTGCGCCAATT
The DNA here is from genome assembly GCF_032004885.1 of Moraxella sp. CTOTU47579. Taxonomy (NCBI): domain Bacteria; kingdom Pseudomonadati; phylum Pseudomonadota; class Gammaproteobacteria; order Moraxellales; family Moraxellaceae; genus Moraxella; species Moraxella sp. CTOTU47579. The sequence goes on along the minus strand of NZ_DALZOJ010000002.1, from coordinate 142,739 downwards.
CTTGAATAGCAGATTGTTCGCTTTGACCTTTTTCTTTGCGATCCAGCGCAACGATAATCCCCGCGACTTTGGCCTCTGATTTTTCTAATAGCGCAACGACTTCGCGCATCGCTGTACCCGCGGTCATCACATCATCAATCACCCAAACTGATTTGCCTTTGAGATCGGCGCCAACCAGCATACCGCCTTCCCCGTGGTCTTTGGCTTCTTTGCGGTTGTAGCCCCAATCGGCATTGATTTGGTGATTGTTCCACAGTGCTTGCGCGGTCGCCGCCACAAACGGAATACCTTTATATGCTGCCCCAAAAATCACCAAATCGCTACTTTCGGTAGATTGTAGCTGCTTGGCAAGCGCATCAGCATACCCATTTGCCAACACCGACAATAGCTCACCTGTTGATAACAAACCTGCATTAAAAAAATACGGGCTTATACGACCTGATTTTAGGGTAAATTCGCCAAATTTTAGTACATTGTTTTTGAGTGCCACTTCAATAAAATGCTGGGGAATAAACTGCGGTGCGTGAGCGGTTTGGGTTTGAGCTGATTGGGTTTGAGATGCTTGGGCTTGAGATGATTGCGACATACGCGACTCCAAAAAAGAACAAGTTAAAAAATACTATTAGCCGCCTGTTATGGGGTTTTGCGAGCTAATGGTGATAGTACGTTTGCTGATGGCTGTTTGCTTACCCACTTGCCAATCCATGGCAAGGGCAGCGAGCTCAACATGCGTCGGCTCGATATATAAATCGTTATGCCGGGTCAAAAAATGCAATTGGGTGCGATGCGCCTCGATGTATTGATTGATAGCATCAGCCAAGTCTTGCAAGGTGATTTGTGGGTTGAGTGATTTGCGTGATTTGCATTGGCATAGCAAAAATACACAAAGCACAAGATGGTACATTTGTCCCATCAGATACAGTTTGGTTTCGATATTGAGTAACGCTTGGTTATAGGTGGCGTCAGACTGTGTGCTGGGGGCATCGTTGGCTTGATGTGCGCAGAGATTTTGCACTGTCTGCTGTGACAAGGATGTTGTAAGCGTATTCATGATCGCTAAATGTGGGTATCGACCCATCACCTCTTTCATCAGTGAAACACTGCTGTCATTGACGAGCTGTGGCAACAAAGACAGCGGTAAATGCAATGACGGGTGTTTGCTTTGGCTGCTATTGGCGTGCTGTTGCTGTTGCTGGATAAAGTGCCGCATCTCAATGGTTTGCTCAGATAGTAACTGCTCTAGCATGTCAGATTGATGACTTTGCGGACTTTTTTTAAGGGTTTTTGTTGTGTTGTCCTTCATTGGGTAGGGCTTGGCAACCTCTTTTACACTAGCGGTGAGGTTGTTGGTATCCGCCACTGGCAATGAAAGCGGTTTTTGCATATAGACGTCAATGGTATGACGCGCCGGTATGACGCGCTTATCAATCGGGCGACAAGGATCGGGCAAAGCCAATCTTTCTGCCTCAGTCATCACATTGGGATGGCGTAGCTGGTCTCTGTCTTTAACCACTTGGCTTTTTGCGGCTTGGCGCTCAGTATTGGAATACGTCATGGTATACACGGCTATAAAATCACAGATAGGTAAATGATGAAAAATTTTTGTTGAAGCTTACCACCCATCACTAAACTAATCGCCTAAACTCGACAAAATATGCTGATAGCCTGACTGCCAATCTGGGTAGTTGAACCGAGTAGCAGGCAAATTAGTGATAATGCGTTTGCCCGTTGTTGGCTCTATACAGGGCAGCGATAAGCTCAAGCCCTGTGCAGTCGCCAAATAGTTTAGCACAGTATAGAGCGGGACTGGCGCGTTATCTGTCGCCAAGTAAACTGGCACGGTTTGACCCGCATTGATGACGGTGACAATGATGCTGACTAAATCTGTATCCATAATACGATTAGTCCATGTATTACTCGGATAATCGCTCGCCATATTTGCCGACTGCGCTGCTAACTGTTTTGCCATAGTCAGTAGACGCAGTCGTGACTGCCCATAAATCCCACTTGGACGAATGATAACGCTCTTATCTTCAAAATGCCGCTGCAACAACTGCTCAGTCTGCAAAATCACTTGAGAAGTGGCGCTTGTTGGTGCTGACACAGGGGTATTGATATCAATGACTTCGCCTGCATTTTGGCCATAAACGCCTGTCGAAGAAATAAATATCACACGCTTGAGGTTTGGCAGATGGTCACCCAATCGCACCACATGCTCGGCAATCGCATAATAACTGTCACGGTAACCTTCTAGCGACAGGGTATCTGGACTGACAATAATGCAGATTTGGCTAATTTGGCTTGTCCATTGACTTAGCTGAGCAATGGCTAACGTGCTCGCATCACCAGCAACAAAATGTAGATTTTCCTGATATAAATTATCATTATCGGGTGGCAGCTTGGCTGTCATGGCGTCACAGAAAGCCAAATCTGTCGGCGTGGAGCGGCTGACACCAATCACGCAATGCCCCTGCGCCGCTAATTGCTTAGCAACTGGTAAACCAATTTTGCCCAGTCCAATCATTAAAATGGTTTGCATCATGCTATGACCTATCGTGAATGGCATTAAAAAAGCTGACTATTTTTAATTGATGTATTTTTAACCGATTTATTGTTGAAAACGCATCGATAAATCAATGGCTTTGATATGCTTCGTCAATGCACCCATTGAGATAAAATCCACCCCGGTTTCTGCCACTTGGCGTAGATGGGTAAGACTAATATCGCCTGAAGCTTCAAGCTGGCAAGGCTTGCCAAGACTAGCAACTAGCTCGACCGCTTTTTGGGTATCTTCAATGGTAAAATTATCGAGCATCACGATATCGGCATTGGCAGCGATGGCTTGATGCAACTCATCAAAATTTTCTACTTCAACTTCCACTGGCTTATTGGCAATCTGACGCGCCTGACTGACTGCTTGGGCGATACCGCCACACGCCATGATATGGTTTTCTTTTATCAAAAAGGCATCGTATAGCCCGATACGGTGATTATTACCGCCGCCACATAGCATGGCGTATTTTTGCGCATGGCGTAGCATTGGCAAGGTTTTACGGGTGTCTAACAATTTGGTCGGTAGTTCTGCGATGACCGCCACATGGTTGGCAACCACAGTGGCAGTAGATGATAAAGTCTGTAAAAAATTGAGCGCGGTACGTTCACCCGTCAGCAGTGCCCGGGTGTTACCGATGAGCGTCACCAAAACTTGATTAGCTGTCACAGCGTCACCGTCTTTGACTGCCCAATCAAGCTGCATATTGGGGTCAAGCTGGCGAAATACTTCATCCACCCATGCCTTACCCGCGACCACCATCGGTTCACGACAAATAATGGTTGCCGTATCGCGCTGTGTTTCGGGTATTAATTGGGCATTAATATCCCCAGTGGCGATGTCTTCTTGCAGCGCAAGTGCGACTTGTTTGGCGATTTCAATACGTAGTAGTGAGCTGATGTGCGGGGTGGTGACCGAGGTGTCACTAATGGTTGGGCTAGCAGCAGACATGCAAATAATCCCTTATTGTCGATGGGGCATTTTCGATGAAGTATGTTAGATTGTATTATCGCCTATTCTTTGGGGGCTTGGGTAGTAGTTTGTTGATATAAACGCAGGGCAATCAACGCCAAAGCCGCTATAATTGCGGCGAGTACACCCCATAGTGCCCATGTTTTGTAGCGTTCAAACGACGCGTTGGGGTTGTTCAATGCCTCGATATTTTGCATTTGTCCTTCAACGGTGTTGCCGAGGCTGGTAAGTTGTTGGTTGGATAGCGTGATATTGGGTTGTTGTAATACGCGTGGCTCGTTAATCACCAGTCGATAAGGCGCTGTGCCTTGTGCTAAAAAATACATCTCATACATGGGCGTTAACAGATTGACCGGCAAATCATCTTGCTGCATTTGACCGCCCAATTGCAGCGATTTGGTCAACGTCGGTTGCCAACTGACCGTGGTATGGTTTTTATCAATTTGTGAATTGGCTAAAATTTTATCATTACTTACATTAGCGGTTTTGTTGATTTTAGCCAATTGATTGGCTTCTTGCTCAGGTACCTTGATGCTCACTTGCCACAGCTGATTTTCGGGGACAAAAAAACTCACCCCTGTGGTCAACATAGGCTGAGCAAGGCTAAGCCGCCATTGGTTGGTGTCATCTTTGACTTTTGAAAAACTGGCGCGGGTCAAGAAGAAACTTGCCTCACTCACCATGCGATTTAAACTGGCTGCCTCAAGATTGATAGGCTGATTTGCCACCACTTGCCAATACCGATAATTGGCTTGCTGCGGCTCGATGGCAATAGCATTGCCTGTCGCTATCGGCTGATTAGTACCGTCAGCTTGCGGCGCTACCATTTGGCTATGTTGGGCAGGCTGGCTAGGTTGACCACGTTGGCTAGGGCTAAAGGGGCTGACCACCGTTTGGCTGACCATCTGCCAGCTTTGTAAGTCATCACTGCCATAAATTTGCAGTTGCAGTGGGCGCTTGCTGGGCTGGGCTGAATTCACGGGTAAAAATTTTAGCCAAAGATTGACTGCTTGCTCGGTTGATAAATTAGATTGGTTTTTGGCAAAGTTGGGATTGGTTAACCACCAAGTTCTGACCGGGTTATTGGTAACAGCGGCAACTGGGTTTGAAGGTAAATTGCTAAGGTCAATATTAATTGATTGTTGGTTGTCTGGGTTATCAAGCTGTACGGTCAACGCATGGCGTAATTTTTCCACCGCATTGGGGTTATCGGTCTCTACGCTAACTACTTGCAATACTTGATTGACGGATGATTGTTTGCTGACAGGGCGAATCGCCATCGGCATAATATGACCTTTGGCATCAATCAAGCGATAATTTTGTTTATCATTAATATCCACCCCATTTTGCTGCATGATTAAAGCTAACAAACTGGGCGTTAACGACGAAAATTTTACCAGTTGGGCGCTGTTGGGATTGTCCGCTTGATTTTCTCCCGGTAACTCAATGTCGATTACAAAGCTATTTTGCAATGCCTCAAAGCCATAGCTGATATTGTCAGTGTCATGCGCTTGCTCTGACTTGTCAACGATGGCAGGCGCTACCGTGGTCGTGGTGGTCTTTTGCGAGGCAACAGTGATGGATGCCGTTTGCGTGGGGTTTTGGGCATCTGCTTGCGTGTAAATGATAGCTACTAACAATAGCGGCGAAACTAAAGTTGCCGATAAAATACAGGCGCGGTGTTTGGCTAATCTCACGTGACAATGCTTATTTTTTTTCATTTTTACTTCATTGTTAATTTATAGTTACTATAGAATTTATAGCTCCTATATAACTGATATGGCTTTACAAGCTCACCCATTGCGATGGACATTGACAAGAACTCAGACCAATTAAACTTAACCAAAAAAACAGCGTAGCCCGTCTTTGGGTTATCGACATAAAGCCGTCAGTCATAACTAATCTAAAAATTTGGAAATCCTAACATCACATGGTTAGCATCATTAGACAGTATCAACCTTAAATTTTTATGTTAGAAAATAATAAATAGCATTCTAACTTGTTGATAGTAATTAGATTTATAATTTGGTTAACATAAAACTTTGCCCTATAAGGATATTAACAATACCCACTCAAAACTTCTATACCGTGCTACAAACCACTAACAAGAGAGCCCATATTTTGGATAAATACTAGCCAGATGTTACAATTTAAAGACAATTAGGCAGCAAGTCTTTGTGCATTTAGCTAATCCCGCCTGCCGTAAATACGCAAAATAACCCACGTTATTCACGAGCTTTAGCAGGGGTTTACTTAGCTTTTTTTGGCTGCATTCTTTTTGTCTGATTTGAGTTTATCTGATTTGGGTTTACCTACTTTGGGGGGTAAGGGTGCAAGATAACCAATGACTAGCATCAACAAGCCTGCCCCGATAAAAGACACCACACGCAGTACTGCACTGGTATTCGACATATCAATCAATAGCAACTTGGCAACCACCATGGTCAATAATGCGATACCGGCAAACCATACCAAGCGAATGACTTTTTTGTTTGCCAAGAACATCAATACCATCGCAATGATGGTCCATAAGATAGTCAGCCCCGTCTGTACCATACTGACTGACCAAGCGCCACGTTCCCACGTTGGCGTGCCCCAAACGCTGGCAAACCCACGCACCAACATACTACTGACCGTCACAAATGCCCCTAAACCGCAAGCCACCAAAACGATAGTACGATAGTTGCTATCAACTTTGAGTGCCACATAAGATTGGTACAGTAAAATACTGATTAAGGTCAAATCCAGCGGATTGAGCAGTGGCAGATAAATGCCCAATAGCTGACCGTCTAACGAGAAATTGGCAGATAAACTCCAAATAAAGGTCATCGGTAGCAAAATATAAGCACTGTGTTTAAGTAGCCAATCAACCTCTAACCAACCAAGCAAACGACCACCAATCGCCTGAAGTTTTGGCAGCAACAACAAACTCATCAGCCCCAGCACAGCCAGCACGGTCGGTAAAATAGTGATAATGGCTCGAAGCTCTTGGGCATGCTGCCAATAGTTAAATGGCACTTGTTGCAGCATCCAAGTTAGCATAGCAATCAGTACCAAAAACCAAACGAGCGCGTCAACGCTTGTATCGAGTCGGTCGCGGTGCCAGCGACTAAGCAGCCACGCGCCTAGCAATTTTGCGATGGCTAAACAGCCGAGCATAGCGAGCAAATAACGCCCCAACCCACTAAATGCTTTGATGTGATAATCGTTTAAGTCTACAACCGTCTCGACCTTAACATGGGTGAGACAAACTAGCACCCAGCTCATCATCGCAAACGGTAAAATCAAGCGGCTCACCTTACGCATACTGCGCCAAACAAAACGCTGATGCATCAGCTGTCCCACAATTAAAAATACCGCCATACCCATAGCAAGTTTGATGCTGGTGGTTTTGCCACCGTTGTTCCAAAAGGGGTCAGCGGATAAAATTGCCGACAGATACAGCACAAACCCGACAACCACAAGCGCGGTGGCAACAAAGCTGTGACTGGCATTATCAGCGATTTGTTGAACCCGTTTATGCGTCGTTTTGACTGTCGCAGGTTGAGTTTGAGGCTGACCTTTAGCTTGGGATGTGGCTGCCGCGATATTGGCTCTACCGTGACGCAAAATAAAAGCAGACAGCAGCACACACGCTGTCAATACGGTCAGTGGCAAAGTGGATGAAGCCGCTACTATAGATGTTTGGTGCGGAATAGATAATTGATCCAGTAGCCCATACCAATGCCGCATGAGGGTATCAAAGCCCACCAATAACACGATACTAAAGGCTTGCAATGCCAACCCAAAATATACCGTCCAGCGTCTTTGGGTACGCGCACCGAGCCACACCAATGCAGCACCTTGCACTGCCCAACCGATACTAATCCATTTGGCTGATAGCGCCAGTGGTATCACCAAAGCCAAAAACCCACAGCCGAGTGCAAGGCTGGCTTCAATAAGTAGCTCAAAGCTGTTATCAAATTGGTTGTTGGCTTGTGGGTCGCCTGCGATGCTACGGCGATGATGTTTGAGCAGCCACAGTCCTAAATTCAAATAAATAGCCGATAACGCACTGCTCGCAAAGGCCAGATGATAAGGCAAATCATTGAGCAAGCTTGCCATCAGCCCAAACCCTAGTAACGCTGTACCAAACAACAAGCCTGAATCTATCGATAGAATCGGGCGTTTGGCTAACCCCCTGTTCATTTGTAGCAGCGTTTGGTTATAGCTCACGACCTGCTGAGAGTATCTAACTGCAATAAACAAATACAGCGCCATGTGCCCAACCAATAACCCCAGCAGTTGCCAGCGTAATGACAGCCAGCCTGCACCTGCACTATTGCCACTAAATGCACGAAATCCCCACACATACGCAAGCCCAAAGGTCACTGCTAGGCTGAGCGCATTGAGCAATTTCCAAGTGCGATAATGGGCAATCACCGCAACCGCTATATTGAGTAATAAATAATAACTAAATAACATCACCACACTACCGTCAGGTCGGCTGACCAGTATCGGCGCAAAAAACGCCCCACCGAATGCCAAGACCGCAAGCGGCAGCGCATTTTGCCACACCGAAAACATCACTGTTAACCCTGCCAGTAATGCAAGCACGCCGAAGGTTAAGGTTGATGGTAGTAGTCCATACAATTTAAAACTCGCAAACACCGTCAAATAAATCACCGCAAAGCCGACGCCTTGCAAGGTTAAACCGTAACTGCGTTTTTTGGCAGTGGTGCGATAGCCGACTACTGTTATCACAAAGCCACCTAACGCTACCAGCGCCATGCGCACGGGCATCGATACCTCAATATATTGGCTGGCAAGTTTGAGTAATAGCACCACGCCCACTAGCAACACCAGTGCACCGACACGCACCACCAAGTTTTCCCCAAAGAACCATTGGGTGGCACTTGCCCAAAGCGATGTCACAATATTGGTAGCGCTTTCATCATCTCTTAAAGAATGAGAAGAAGGAGATGATGACTGTGGCAAAGTGGGTTTATGCGGTGGGGCTGCGTCATTCACGGACGGCTGCGTTGCCGTTGGCGCAGTTGAACTAACCGAAGCGTCAAGCGTGTTCGCCATTGGCAAAGAGGCAACTATTGAGAGGGGCGCTGGGGAGGGCGTTGGGACGGTGGCTTGACTGATGGGCTGCGTAATGGGGTCAGTAATAGGGTCAGTGACAGGCTGATTTTGGCGGCTATCGCTTGCCGATTGCTGGCTAGATGATGGCTTTGCCTCGCTGCTTAGGATATACACGGTTGCCATGACGTCAGCGAGTTGTTTTTGCAGATTGTCGAGCTTGGATTCAAGCCGGGTAATTGCTTTTTGTTGGGCAAAAATTTTATAAAGCGCCCCCACGACTGCCAGTATCAACGCCGCTATAATCGTATCCATCAAATGCTCTACCCTTGTTATCAGCTTAGCGATAGCATACCATTTTTTTGCAAAATTGCTTTTTTTTAACTGTGTCTTTCGGTTAAGGTGATGATAAGCCCATTTTATGCTAAATTAGCCACATGATTAAGTAGCGTTTTACCAACTATTTGAAACACCATTTTGATGATTGGGCGGGGTATGGTTATGTCGAGATTTAGCATTGAGCAGGGTTTGTTAAGCCCATGCGAGTTTGTGGCGTCACCCAATTTTGGACAACGCCCCGACCCTAACGATATTCACCTCATTGTGATTCATAACATCAGCTTGCCGCCCAGTGAATTTGGTCTAAAAAATGACCAAGGCGAGCATTTTGTTCGTGCATTTTTTCAAAATCAGTTAGACCCCAATGCCCATCCGTATTTTGCAACCATTTATCAGCAGCAGGTCTCCGCGCATTTGTTTATTGAGCGCGATGGTAGGGTCACACAGTTTGTGAGCTTTGATGAGCGTGCTTGGCATGCTGGCAAATCTAGTTATTTGGGCGTACCAAACTGCAATGACTATTCGATTGGGATTGAGCTGGAGGGTGATGATTATAGCGAGTTTGATGACAGGCAATACCAAGCTTTAAGTGGCGTGATTGCCGCGATTTATCAAGCTTATCCCAAAACCATCAATCATCTAGCCGGTCACAGCGATATCGCGCGCGGCCGCAAGTCCGACCCGGGGCTGTATTTTGATTGGGTGAAACTAAGAAAAATGGTCAATAAAAGTGAAATCAGCCATTAGATTCCATTAGGTGACTTTCAAAAATTTATCCTATGGCAATTTTGTAGGATAACGATTTTGAAAGATAACATTTTTGCAAGATAACGATTTGGCAAGATAATAGTGCCCAAATCAAACTACAAAATTCAATTATCACACCCACTTCTCGGCAAAACTTGCAGCGATTCTTTCATGTCAAAACTTATCAAATCCACCGCTATTATTAGTTTCTTTACGTTATTTTCACGTATCTTGGGTATGATTCGCGACATGGTATTGATGAGCGTGTTTGGTACGGGTGGCATGATGGATGCGTTTTTGGTGGCCTTCAAATTGCCCAATTTTTTGCGGCGGCTGTTCGCTGAAGGCGCTTTTGCCCAAGCTTTTGTCCCTGTACTATCCGATTATCAACACCAAGCCCAAGATAACGACATGGCCGATAGCAAAAAAGCCTTGCTCGGCATTCAAATTCTTATCAGTCGGGTGGCAGGTACGTTATTGTTGATTTTATCAGGCTTAACCGCCGTGATAGTCATTTTCGCGCCCGCCGTGATTGCTGTGTTTGCGGTGGGGTATCTGCATGAGCCTAGCAAATTTACAACCGCAGTTGAGCTACTTCGTATCACCTTTCCTTATTTGTTATTTATCGCCATGACCGCGTTTGCTAGTAGTATTTTGCAAAGCGTGGGGCGGTTTGCCTTGCCTGCCTTTGCACCGGTGATTTTAAATGTGTGTATGATTGTGGGCGCGATTTGGGTAGCGCCGCTGCTTGCCAAGCCAATTTTGGCAGTCGGTTATGCCGTTGCGGTGGCAGGTGTGCTGCAGCTATTGATTCAATTGCCGCAATTGCATAGCCATCAGCTGCTGGTGATGCCAAAGGTTAGCTTTCGTCATCCTGGCGTGCGACGGATTTTAAAACTCATGCTTCCTGCGCTGTTTGGGGTATCAGTCACCCAAATCAATATGCTGGTCAACACGGTACTGGCTTCAACCATGGTTGATGGCTCGGTCTCTTGGCTTTATACCGCAGAGCGGATGAGTGAGCTGCCGCTAGGGCTGATTGGGGTGGCGATTGGTACGGTGATTCTGCCCAGTCTATCCAAAAGTATCGCAAGCGATGACCATCAACAATTTAGACACACCCTAGATTGGGCGACGCGGCTGACGGTGTTGGTCGGCGTGCCTGCATCCATCGCGCTTGGCATGATTAGTAATGTGCTTATGATATCCCTGTTTGAACATGGGGAATTTGTACGGCAAGATGCCATGATGAGTGGGCTTGCGCTACAGTGCTTATCGGGTGGGATTTTGGCATTTATGCTAATTAAAATATTTGCCCCGGCTTTTTTTGCCCGTCATGACAGTCGCATCCCTGTCAAAGTCGGTGTGATTAGCGTGATTGCCAATGTCGTGTTAAGCCTAATACTGGCTGGGTTATTTAAAAAGTGGCAAATCGCACCCCATGCCGGGCTAGGGCTTGCCAATACGCTGGCGTCTTTTATCAATGCGGCGCTGTTATATTTTTATTTACATACCCAAGGTATTTATCGGTTTGGTGCGGCTTGGCGACGATTAGCGGTTATCTTTGCCATGGCAAATGGGGCGATGGGGTTGGCACTTGCCGCTGGTATTCATTTTTTCCCGATTACCGCGCATCAAGGTATTCGTATTGTTGCACTATTGGCGCTGTGTGTGGTGGGCGCTATGGTGTATGGCGCAGCGCTATTAATCGCTGGCTTTAGGCTATCAGAACTAAGACCGCATCATAGCGTTCAATAAACAATAGACAACGGAAAACAGACAAAAAAACGGCTAAATAAAATTTATCTAGCCGCTTTTTTTAACTGAAGTTTTTAATTGAGTTTTGTGACTGATCTTTGCACGTAAATTTTTTAACCGATTCAGGCATCAACCCACCAAGACATTAGCGCTTTATCGAATTTTGGCAGTCTTTATTATCACAAATTCCATATAGTACCAGCGAGTGCCCTGATAGGGTAAAGCCAAAGTCTTTGGCGACTTTTTCTTGCAGCGCTTCGATTTCTTCATTGTGAAATTCAATGATTTTGCCGCATTGGTCACATACCAAGTGGTCATGGTGCTCATCTTTGGCGATTTCAAATACCGACAAGTTGTTTTCAAAATTGTGACGCTCGACAATCCCCGCTTGTTCAAACTGGGTTAACACGCGGTAAACAGTCGCAAGCCCCACGTCTTCACCGTGCTCCATCAAGGCTTTATACACATCTTCCGCGCTCATGTGATGGGATTCGGCTTTTTCTAGCAATTCTAAAATTTTCAAACGCGGTAACGTGACTTTCAAACCGGCACGACGCAAATCTTGGTTGGTAAAAGACGACATATAAATCCTCGCACCTATCAGGTGTCGCTTATAAACTGAAAATTATAACTATAATAACAAATTCGATAAAATCCCACAGTAAAAAAACGTGACATCACTGGCAAAAGCGCCCGTTGAAAGATAACGGGCGAATGCAGACTATAGACAAAGTATGCCAACCACCAGAACGCCAAATACCAAAACACCGCGGCGTTTTACACCCAAACATTAACTGTATGTAAAATAATTTAAATTTTGGGGTCAATAGGTAGGCAAAAAAACCCAAATCACGTATGATAAGTCGTAAATTTTATCGTTCACCATCTCAAAGCGGTTTGACAAATGACATCTATCACAACACTATCAAAAAAACTGGCAGTCCTGCCTTTGGTTGCCGTAATTAGCAGCGTCAGCGTATTACCAGGTTGCTCATGGTTTAGCGTGTACAAAATCGATATCCCACAAGGCAAGCCGATTCATGAAGACAAATTAAGCCAAGTGCAAGTGGGTATGAATGCCAATCAAGTGCTGTATATACTAGGTAGCCCAACCTTTAGAGACACCCTAAATCCAGTACGTTGGGATTACCTGTATGATTTTACCCCAGGTACTAACGCCAAACGCGCCAACAAGCCAGCGATTCATAACGCCCAACAATACGCCAAAATTTATTTTGACCAAAATGGTATTGTCACCCGTATCGAGCGCCCAGCGGTGACTCAGTAAGTTTTTCTGACTAAAAAAAGCCAATCATTGCCGTGATGCTGTGATTGGCTTTTTTTGTGCGCTACACAATAATACCGGCTCACACCCTCATCGGTTGGATTTTTTGGACAGTAATTTGCGTTTGTTTTGCGGGTCGATGGTTAAAGGGCGATAGATTTCGATTCTATCGCCTGTGTTGATCGCACTTTGCCAGTCTAGTTTATGGGAAAACACACCGACACTATAGCTAAAAATCTGCGGATACTGCTGTTGCCAGCCTGTTGCATTGACTGCATCAATCACGCGGCTATCATCAGCAAGTTGCAGGGTTAACCGCAACTGTGTTTGGCTATCAGGCGCAAAGGCTATATCAACAGTAATCATTTTGCCAATCCTAGCACCCACCCCACCATCGCCAAAATCACCGCCAATGGCACAATAATACGCACCGCAATGCGCCAAAGGTTATATAAGCCTTCTGAGCTAAAATTCAATGATTTGCGCAAATGGCTGATTTTCATTTGCCAGCCTGCAAATACGGCTAGCCATACCGCCGTGACTAAACTTATCACGATAATCAGCTGATTGAGCCAAGCAGTTGGTACCATGGCTAGCGCAAGACTAAGCACTGCCAATACCACCAATGCCAAAAAATTAAATTGCTGTTGTTGCCAACGTAATGACACTTGATGGGTCAAGATATGCAGTAAATAAGCCGCCCCTGCCAGCATTGCCAATGCATTCAGCACTGCCGCCATCGTGCTGTTTGGCGATAAAGTCATGGCAATCAGCGCACCCACTAATAACTGAAAACTCCACACAGGTAACACATAACGACTCGCGGATTCGCGTGCGTCATCGGCAGCCGTATTGCTCATCGTGAGCATTTGGTGGGTGCGCGCATGCCAGTATAATCCCGTACCTGCGCCCACACAGACTAGCGCTAACACTACCGCCCCTGCCCACTCCGTCAAGGACGTCGCTGTCACCTGCCACGCCACAAACCCACCCTGCATGACATTGACAACCAACGCGGCAACGGCAAAACCGACCGCCAACCAACCTGCCAAATGCTTGATAAAACTCAAACCAATCACTATCAGCACCATGATGGCTAACAAGGCAGGCAGAGCAATATTGCTCACCAGCGGATGGATAATCTCGCCACTACTCGCCAGTAAATGCCCCACAACCGCCAGCAACAGCACAATAGTCAACCAACCAAACCCGCGCCAAACCGTTGACACGTCAGCTTCACGGGTCAGCATGGGCAAACCGACCAGCGGCGACGTACCACTACGATGCGCCAAACCAATTTCTGCAAACACCAATGGCAACCCGACCAAGGTCATCGCCACCAGCCACAACAACCAAAAATCAATCTGCCCAATGTAGTCACGGCTAAACCAAGTAAAAACCAGCAGCGGCAGCAAGCTTGCTATCAAAATCGGCTGTAAACGATTAAATGGCATGGTGTTGGATTCCTTTGTAGCGGTGGTTTATTGTCACAAAATTATTTGATTCGCTTCGCTAAAGTGATTTTAAGAAAGTGATTTTAAAAAAATGACTGTAAAATTTAACAGTGCAAAACTAAATCGCCGCTATTTTAGCAAACCCACACCGTATGCAAAACCCACCAACGCAAAATCCACACAAACTTATCAAAAATAGTGGTCAAAATAAAAAACCCTGCTTGTCACAGGGCTTACTTTATGGCTTCACATTATTGCTTCATATTAAAAAGCGCGGTTACACGTGCGGTAAAATCGCAGGCATTAAATCATGAAAGGTACGACCTGACGCGGTTTCACCAATGGCATGCATTTTCCACTCACCGTTATGACGATAAATTTTTGCCAAAATCAGCGCTGTATGACTGCCTTGGGCTGACAAATCATAACGGGCAACTTCACTGTTATTACTAGCATTCACCAAACGACAAAACGCATTATTGACCGTGGCAAAAGTTTGACCCGTAAAGCTATTGACAGTAAAAACCAAGGCTTGCACATGGTCAGGGATACGAGATAAATTAACATTAATCACTTCGTCATCGCCATCACCAGCACCAGTGCGATTATCGCCTGTGTGTTGTATGCTACTGTCTTTTGACTGCAATTGTCCAAACCAAATCGCATCCACCATTTGTTTGTTGGCATCAAGCATGATACACGACGCATCCAAGTCAATGCTGCCGCCTGCGCTGCCACCACCACCGAACAAGCCACCCAAAAATCCACCTGATTTTTGCGGCGCAGCACCGACATCCCAACCCAGACCCATTTTGATTTGACTGAGTGCGCCACCTGCTTCTTTTTCTAACGAGATTTTTTGACCTTTCGATAAATTCACTGCCATGTTGGTTTCCTTATTTTATTTTTTTACTATTCTATCTAGCTATGTTTTAAGCTATGTTTTAAGAGGTTAATAACGGTTTAGCACAAATTGATTATAACAAACCGCCCAAAATACCTTCATTGCCACCGCGTCCGCCTGAGTTTGACCCCAGTAAACTTTGAATCCAGCCTTGGTAAGTATCACGGTTGCGCGAGCAAATCACTACTTTGCCCTGACCTGAGAACTTTAGTACCATGCCTTCGCCGCTCGTGACTGAATTGATGATATTGCCCAAAAAGCCTTTTTTCTGGCTGGTTGCCATTGATAGGCTATATTGCAGTCGGCTATCCCAGCATACCACGTGACCATTATCAATAATCACATCTTTATCAGTCGTGACATCAATCTCAAACAAAGAGCCAAACCCCGATACCACGAGCTGACCTTGACCTTGCGTTTGCATGACCATAAAGCCCCCCGTATCGCCAAATACAGCGCCGCCTAAATTGCGCTGTATATTGGCACGCAAATCAACGCCATTAGTCGCTGCCACAAAGGCACCGTCACTAAGCGTATACTGATTGGCACCGACGTCTAAGATTTGCATATCGCCATCAAGTGTGGGCGCGAGTAAGCAGTCACCCTCACCATTGACCGCTTCAATTTGCTGTTGAAAAATCGACTCGTCATTGGCAAATCGGCGCATCAAAGCTTGCATGATGCCGCCACGCATTTGACCTTTAAGCTCAAGATTTGACTCCATCATAACCATGGCATTGGATTCGCAATAAATCGAATCGCCTTTTTTGAGATTACAATGCAAAAATGGCTCAATCGTCCCAATCATACTAAACGTCGCTGCCATAGGTTAATGTATCCTTATAGACTAGGTGGCAAAAATGATAATAAAAGTAGCTGAACTTAAAAAAGCACTTAGGCTTAAAAAGTGCTCAAGCTTAAAAAGCGCTCAGGCTAGAAAAATGGTTATGCTGAAAAAAAGGGGCAAGCCGATGCCACCCCATTGTTAAAAAAATGTTAAAAATTTTTAGCCAAAAAACTAAACAGCAACGCCATATGACGCAGCCAATGGCCCTAAACCGCCAGCAAAACCTTGTCCAACCGCGCGGAATTTCCACTCGCCATTGTTTTTATAAAGCTCACCAAAAATCATCGCCGTCTCGGTGCTGCTGTCTTCTGACAAATCATAACGAGCCACTTCGGCGCCGCCTTGGGTATTCACGATGCGAATATAAGCGTTTGCTACTTGACCAAAGTTTTGGTTACGCGCTTGACCCTCATAAATCACCGCACAAAATACCACTTTGCTTACATCAGCTGGGACTTTAGACAAATCTACTTTGATGACTTCATCATCGCCATCGCCTTCACCGGTGCGGTTATCACCCGTATGCTCTACTGAGCCATCGGATGATTTTAGGTTGTTAAAGAAAATAAAATCTGCATCTGTTCGTACTTTACCCGATTCATTGACCAAAAACGCGACCGCGTCTAAGTCAAAGGCTTGCCCGTCAGTGGCACGTGGGTTCCAGCCAAGACCAACGGCCATGTTGGTTAAATTCGGTGCTTCCTTTGATAAATTAACATTACCACCTTTGGTTAAGCTAATTGCCATTGTTTTATCCTTTGTAATAAATTTTTGAAATCAAATAAGAAAATCGATGTCCGTTGTCATGCGCTGCGCCTTTCACGCTCAGACTACAAGTGCCTAGAACAAAAGCGCGCCCAGAATAAAAGACTCAAACACCGTAAAAAATCGCCTAAAAAAACAAAACGTGAGCCGAAACTCACGTTTTAACTATACCTTTGGTGGTAGAATTTGTCCACCATTCGGCTACATTAAGCTGTTATATTTATGTGTCAAAAGCTTAAGGGATATTAAGCTCAAGCCAGCATCCTAAATACCGCTACTCTTAGGCATGAGCCTCAGTCTGTTTAGCGCCTTTTAGCGTCTTTCAGTGTTTCGCCAAGGCTGCTTCGCGTTTACGGTAACTGATAGAGTTAATCACTGCCCATACGATAAAGGCAATCCCAATCAAACCCGTCACGATTTCTGGCACTTCGATATGCACAGTTGCCAATAGCATGATGACCGCCAACGCGCCAATCGCATAATGCGCGCCATGCTCTAGATAAACAAACTCATCAAGCGTGCCTTTTTCTACCAAGAAAATGGTCATGGATCGCACAAACATCGCACCAATTGCCAAACCGAGCATGATGATAATCACGTCATTGGTAATGGCAAACGCACCAATCACCCCATCAAAACTAAACGACGCATCGAGTACTTCTAGATACAAGAAACCTGCGATACCGCCTTTGGCAATCGCGCCCGCGACTTCTTTGCCTTCAATCACATCGGGGGTTGATTCATCATCATGACCCGCCCCTTCTAAAAGGCTTGATAACACATTGGTGGCTAGATAAATCAAAATACCAAATACCCCTGCGGTTAACACCACTGCTTTTTTGGCGTCTTCCACCCAATATAAGGCGGTCATTAGTAGTACCAAGGCGACAAACACGCTCATGGCATCGACTTTGCCAAATCGTGCCAATTTACGCTCTAACCATTCAAACCACATCACTTCTTTTTCATCAAAGATGAAGTTTAAAAAGACGAGCAACAAGAACATCCCACCAAATGCGGCAATCTCTGCATGATGCTCCATCAGTTTGGCAGAGTATTCTTTCGGGTTGTTGAGCGCCATGTTGATGACATCCATCATGCCCATATCGGCAGTCACCGCGACGATGACAATCGGGAATACCAGACGCATACCAAATACCGCGATAAGGATACCCACAGTCAAGAAAATCATTTTCCAAAACTTATCCCAGGTTTTGAGTACCGAGGCGTTAATCACGGCATTGTCAAACGACAGCGAGATTTCCATCACTGCCAGAATCAAGGTGATAAATAACGCTGAAAGCATGGCACTGACACCACCATGTGAAAAACCCCACCACGCTGCAATTGCCAATGCAATCGTGGTAAAGACAATATCAAAATAAAAATGTCTCATAACAATCCTACAAATTGAAAAAATTAACGGCTAATAAAGTCATCTAACGCGTAAGATGATTGGATGTGCCTATCTTACACAACTATTTGTTCAATCATACTACAAATGTGTTACCAAACAATTGATTGCACGCTTAAACCACGCATTATGGCAAATATTCGCCAACTTGATGCATTTATGGGTACAATAGCCACTTTTAATTTTTTAAACCAAGTGCTAACTGCAAAATATTGCGATTAGCCTGTGTTTAAACCCTGTTTGGAAGCGTCGCGGTATGTTAGAAAACTTTATCACCCTTGTTCTGATTCTTACCCCCTTGGTGGTCGGGTTTTTGCTGCCATTACCGCAACGATTCATGCCGCTGGTAGACAAGCTACTGACCAACTTGGTGTTTGTGATTTTAACCTTTATTGGTCTTTCGTTGTCGCAGATTCCTGACTTATGGGCGCAGATTGGGTTTATTGGCACCAATGTGGCGATATTGGCGATTTGTACCCTAGGGGCAGGTTTTATCAGTTTGCTGATATTTGACAGGCTGCATCCTTGGCAACGTGCCCTCCCCCATGAGCATAGCCAAGCAGGTTTTAGCATCACCGGAAGTCTCGTTCAGTTGGGCTGTGTGGTATTGGGTTTTGTACTAGGCAAATTATTGCCAATAACGGATTTGCCGATTGATGGCATCATCAAGGGCTTGTTGATTTTGCTGATTTTGTTGGTGGGTTTTCAGTTGTCGCATTCGGGGATGACGTTGCGGCAGGTATTGGTCAACAAACGCGGCGTACAAGCCTGTGTGATTTTTTGTCTCAGTGTGGCAGTCGGTGGTTTAGTGTATGCACTGATAATGCCTGATGTGACCTTCACCCAAGGCTTAGCGCTATCCTCTGGCTATGGCTGGTATTCGTTGTCGGGAATTATCATGACTGATGCGTATGGCGCAGTTTGGGGAAGTGTGGCATTGCTCAATGATTTGTTACGTGAGTTCACGGCGCTACTGTTTATCCCTATGCTGATTGGCAAATACCCCACCACGGCGGTGGGTTTAGGCGGGGTAACCACCATGGATTTTACTTTGCCGGTCATCCAAAGCTCAGGGGGGAATGAAGTAGTTCCGCTTGCCATGAGCTTTGGATTTTTGGTCAATATCATCTCACCGGTGTTAATGGTGGTATTTTCAAGTTTTGGCTAATCACACAATCAATACGCGCAAAACTCAACTTGTTGGTCGCCATACGGGCTGCGTACGGTCACATAATGCAGACCTTTCATGATAGATAAGTTTAGTAAAAAACATTTGTTTGTGTTATTAGCCCAATAAAAAACCCCGCTCATGTCGTCACACAATCGGGGTTTTCATATTCGCTAATACGATTATTTTTGCTAGTACAATTATTGGGCTAACGCAGGATAATCCGTATAGCCCTCTTGATCGCCACCATAAAAAGTGGCTGGGTTTGGTTGATTAAGCGGCGCATTTTGCTGAAAACGCTCAACCAAATCTGGATTTGCAATATAACTACGACCAAAAGCGACCGCATCAATTAAGCCATCACGAATTAGCGCGTCTGCTTTTTCTGCCGTATAGCCACCTGCACCGATAAGCACGCCGTGATAAGCATCACGAATTTGGCGACGGAATTCTGCGGTAAAGGGTTTTCCACCTGCCCAGTCTGGCTCAGAAATATGTAAATAGGCTAGGTTAAAGCTATCAATCAGTTTGATGATTGCTAATGCATCGTCTTCGCTACCGGCATCCACACCATTAAATTGACCCAGTGGCGAGATACGGATACCTACTTTGTCACTGTCAATGGCGTTAGTGACTGCGGTCAAAATTTCTTTCAAAAAGCGCATACGGTTCTCTAAGCTACCACCGTATTCATCGCTACGTTGGTTGACGCTCTCATACAAGAATTGATGAATCAAATACCCATGTGCACCGTGGATTTCAATAACATCCATGCCCGCTTCAATCGCATTACGCGCGGCGCTGGCAAAATCATCGACGGTTTGTTTGATTTCTGCGGTGGTCATCTCACGCGCTGGCGTGGCAGTCACACGGTATACTTTGCCTTCGTCATCTTTTAACGAGGTGCGTACCGCATCACCCAAATCCACGGTCGATGCTGATACAGGCGGCTGACCTTGTGGGCGTAAGCTATAATGCGATACTAGCCCCGTGTGCCATAGCTGCATAGCGATATGACCGCCTGCTTGGTGTACGCTATCAGCAATCATTTTCCAGCCTGCAATTTGTGCGTCACTAAAAACACCGGGCGCACCTGCGTAGCCTTTGGCATCGGCTGAGATATCAGTGGCTTCTGTGATAATCAAACCACTGCTAGCGCGCTGGGTATAATAGGTTGCCATGAGTGGCGTTGGCAAGCCACCAATATTTTTTGTTCCATTTGGCAAATCAGCACTACGCAGACGGGTCAATGGCGCCATAAAGACGCGGTTTGGCAAGCGCATCGCGCCCACGTTAATCGGTGATAGAAGAGCGGAGTAAGACATACATTCCTCGTGATTGTTGATTCATCTTTCGTTGAGTTATTGGACGCTGCTAGCTTCAAGTTATAACGAACTTGATAAAAAAATTGCTGCAGCATCCTTGTTTATAAGGATTTTAGACTTATATACGTTGCTAGCAAACGTCGTCACAGCATAATTTTCACAGGTTAATCTGCTGTTAGAAGCTTGAGCAAAGACTACGTTTTAGCAAGCATTTGTTTTACAAATCATTTGTTTTTAAAAAGCTTTTGCGAGTTTTAGACAAATTATTGCAATTGCTTTCACTATTTTATTCTATGATAGCGCTGTGTTTGAGCGTAACGTTTACTTAATAAGTGCCATGGTGCATTTTTACAAGTGGCAATGTATTAACAATAACAAATTCTTAAGGATCGGCATGAATAATTTCCAATATTACAACCCTGTGCGTATCGTATTTGGCGAAGGTCAAATCAAAGAACTCGCCAATCTTGTCCCTGACAATGCCCGTGTACTTATCACCTATGGCGGCAGCTCTGCCAAAAAAACCGGCACACTCGATGAGGTCAAAACCGCGCTACAAGGTAAACAACGTGAAATCTTTGAATTTGGCGGTATTGAGCCAAATCCAGAATTTAATACCTTGATGAAAGCCGTCGATATGGTACATGCCAATAACATTGACTTTTTGCTCGCTGTCGGTGGTGGCTCAGTACTTGATGGCACCAAATTTGTTGCATTGACTGCCACCTTAGATGACGACAAAGACCATGAAAAAGCGTGGGAAGCATTAAAAGGATATACCCGTGATATTCAAAATGCGCTACCGCTCGGCACTGTACTCACCATTCCTGCAACAGGCTCAGAGATGAATTCAGGCGGCGTTATCAACCATAGCGAGCGTCATGCCAAATTGCCTTTTGGTAACCCGCTAGTATTCCCGCAGTTTTCGATTCTTGACCCTGCCAAAACCTTAACGCTACCTGAGCGTCAAGTGATGAATGGCGTGGGCGATGCGTTTGTGCATGTGATGGAGCAGTATCTAACTTACCCAGTCAATGCCAAAGTCCAAGATAGTTTCTCTGAAAGTCTGCTCAAAATCTTGATTGAAGAAGGCCGTGCCGTCAAAGCCAACCCTAACGACATGGAAACGCGTAAGAACATCATGTGGACAGCGACAATGGCACTCAATGGTCTCATTGGCACTGGCGTACCACAAGACTGGACCACCCATATGATTGGGCATGAACTCACGTCCCTACACGGTGTTGACCACGCCCGCACCTTGACCATTGTATTGCCTGGGGTGATGCGTGAGCTCAAAGATAGCAAAAAAGACAAGCTGCTACAGTACGCCAAAAACGTTTGGCATATCACTGAAGGTAGCGATGAGGATAAAATCGAACAAGCGATTGTCAACACCGAAAACTTTTTCCGCGAGCTTGGCTTACCGGTGAGATTGTCAGATGCCGACCTTGATGCGTCTGCAATTGCGCCAATTTTAAGCCAATTAGAAGAACATAATATGGTCAAACTTGGTGAACATCGTAGCAATGATTTGGCAGTGTCTGAGCGGATTTTGCGCGCAGCGATTTGATGATATAAAAAATGGTATAAAAAAAGACCTAGCCATTTGCTAGGTCTTTTTTTGTGGTAGCAACAGTTAAAACCCGTTGGGATTTGCCAATTCATCATGCCCATCTTTATCAATCACTTTTGGCAGTGGCAATGCCATACCGACACTACTAGGCGTCTCTTGAATCACCACAGGCGGCGGCTGGTAACGGGTAATCACTTCATTGCCCTGCTCATCTTCGCTGAGCACATACTGGTAGCCTTTGCGATTAAAGCGTTTAACTAGCCTTTGATACCACCCTGCAAAACCTGTCGTGGGTTCGTTAGGGTTATGATAAAACGCATTCATCACTGCAGGTAGCCCAAGACCACATACCACGCCGGACATCAATACCACGATAAAGGTATAACCCACCAAAAAGCTGCTATAAGGCTGCAATTCTGGGACGTTAGAAACCGATAAAATCAACGCCAAAGAAATCGCCCCGCGTACCCCACCCCACGATAAAATCGTCAAACTGCCGTTATAACTGGTTTTTCGGACATCAGACAACAGGCTAAATGACGCAAAATTTGCCAAAAAACGGGATAAATGCAGACAAATAAATGCCACCACACCGCCCAAAATCAACGAGGTATTTAGCTCTAAAATAAACAGCTCCAGACCGATAAGGGTAAATAAAAATGAATTGATAATCCCCTCAATGGCGTGCCAAAAGTGATTCACATAGGTGATTTCACCTTCTTCTAAAATCTGGTGCCAACGGTTACCGACAATCAAGCCACCGACCACACAAGCAATCGGCGCGGAAGCATGGGCATATAATGCCACCAAATACGACCCACACGCCAAAAATGCCGTGGTCAAAATCAGTGACTCCATCTCGTGTTTACCGCTTAAGATACGCAGCGTCATTTGCCCAAAAAACCAACCAATAATCCCTGCGACCACGATTTCATACAATAACACTTCTACTGTGGTCACGATGCTAAAGCCATTGCCTTGCAGACCATGCAAAATAGTCATAAACAGCGCAATACACACCGCATCATTGAACAGCGACTCACCTTCTAGCTTAATCATCAAATGGCGCGGCGCTTTGATAGAGCTAAGCACGCCTTTAATGCCAATCGGGTCAGTCGCACCCAGTGCCGCGCCCAATAACAGCAATACTGCAAACGGGATATTTGCCCCTGTGAGCCACTGAAAGCCAAACATAAGGCTTGCAAAAAACAGCGCACACAGTGCCAATGCGATACTTGCCAAAATCCCAATCGGTTTCCAATAGTTTTTGAGATCGGACACCTTAAACGTCAGCGCCGATGACGTCAAAATAAAACAAATCACCCCATTGATTAAAAAATCGTAAAGATCGATATCACGCACCGCATTTTGGATACTGGTGATATTGATGGTAATAAACTCGTTGCCATTGAGCAGGCTTGCGCTCCACTGCAAAATAAAAACCAGTAGCGCCGACACAATGGGCACCCCAATGGCTTGTGGAAAGTCCAAAATCCGCTTGTTAAATAGCGTGGTAATGATGGACAAGGCACAAACGGCTGCAAAAATTTGTAAAAAAATAAAATTTCCCATAGGCGTTTTTTTAGCTCTTAATTCTATAAAACACTGTCACCAAAGCCATTTTTAGCCGTGACAAAGCAAAAATACTTCAACAAAAATAAAACCCTACCACAAACTGTGGTAGGGTTTTACCGTAAGCAATTGTTGGCGCAAATGCAAGCAATTTTTGTGATTAATATCTCTTAAACCGTGTTGGCGACATGATGCAGCCAGCGCTGAATCATCACATCAAGCGCTTCAGGCTTATAGGGCTTGGTACAGTAATCTTGCATACCCGCGTTAAGATATACTTCTTTGTCCCCATGCATGGCGTGTGCCGTCACTGCAATGATGGGCGGCAACTGATTGAACGACTGTTTGAGTATTTTGGTGGCTTCCACCCCATCCATGATGGGCATTTGATGATCCATCAAAATAATGTGATATTTGCTAGGGTCAGCTTTATAAAAATTGACGGCTTCTAACCCATCTTTGGCTCGGGTGACTTCATAGCCATATTTTTTTAGGCTTTTGACCGCGACCATGGCATTTAGCTCATTGTCTTCTGCTAGCAGAACATGGGCAGGCAGACGTTCTAGCGGTTGTATTTTGGTTTCATCATGACTTTGGTGCCACTGCTGATAGCTGATTTCATCAGTTGCTATCATTGGTAGAGATAGGGTAAAGGTCGAGCCTTTATTTTTTTCACTGGTTACCTTAATCGTGCCGCCCATCCCTTCTGCCAACGCTTTGCACACAGATAGCCCTAGCCCTGTACCCCCATATAAACGATGGGTAAACTTATCAGCTTGATTATACGCATCAAAAATCACTGCCAATGATTCAGGCTTGATGCCAACGCCCGTATCAATCACATTAAATTTGATTTGGTGCTTATCACAGTCATTCATGGCTTGAATGGTCACTTTACCCTGTTTTGCGGTAAATTTGATGGCGTTATTGACTAGATTCATTAAAATCTGTCGCAGGCGCACCGGATCGGTGTTGACATATTTGGGCAAGTTATCAGGGTAATCGAAGGTTAGTTCCACGCTGTTGTCTTTTGCAGGGGCTAAAAAGCATTGATACACGTCTTGGCATAGCTGTGCTAAATCAACGGGGATACTCTCAAAACGTATCTTACCTGATTCTACTTTGGATAAATCTAAAATATCGTTGACGATGGTAAGCAGATGCTCATTGGATGTTTTAATCGATTTGATATAGTGTTGCTGCTGCGTATCAAGCGGTGTCTGCTCAAGCAATTCAAGTATGCCCATGATACCATTCATCGGCGTGCGAATTTCATGGCTCATATTGGCCAAAAATGCGGTCTTTACCTCATCGGCGCGCTCAGCTTTGTAACGCTGCTGACGTAATTTTAAGGTATCACTGACCATCGCCGCCAAATCTGCTAGCACGTGTTGTTGATTGGCATCAAAATCTTGATGCGGCTGGTCGTCAATCACACACAGCGCACCCAAAGCAAATTCCCTACCTTGACTGTCGTGAACCAGGATGGGTGCACCAGCATAAAACCGAATATAAGGGTAACCGGTAACCAAAGGATTGTTTTTAAATCGGGTATCTTGGTGAGTATCGAGCGTGACAAAGGTGTCGTTTTGTGTAATGGTGTAATTGCAAAAAGCAACATCACGGCTGGTTGAAGGTTCTTTTAGACCAATTCTTGATTTAAAAAATTGTATATCAGCATCCAAAAAAGTAATGGCGACAATCTTAGTACCAAAAAATGCCTTAGCCAAAGCGCTAATACGCTCAAATTCGGCTTCTTTGTTCGTCTTGATGATATGGTACTCATCCAATACCGCTAGACGCTGTTTTTCATTGCTTGCTATAGGATATGATATCATCTCGTTAACACCGTCCTACTACGTGATAAAATTTAAACGCTGAGGTTATTTTAACGCTTCAGCAACCAACATCATCCCCACCACTGAGGTCACGGCAACGGCCGATCCATAACCACCACAATGCAAACCACCTGCTTGACAAGACTTATCAACAATCGGCGGCTGTGATGAAAACACACAACGGATACCGAATTTTTCTTTCATCGTACGATTGATACCATAATCTTGACGAAGTCGCTGTCTGACTTTAGCCAGTAACGGATCTTGGTAAGTATCCTTAAGATCTGCCACCTGAATTTGGGTCGGGTCCGTCTTACCACCTGCCCCACCCGCCATAATTAACTTTAATTTATTGAATCGGCAATGTAGCGCAAGCGCAAGCTTGGCATTCATATCGTCGACACAGTCTAACACCACAAGCTGTTTACCTGACTGTTTAAGCTGTGATTGCAAGGCACGATTAGGTATTAACAATTGTACGTTATCTTTGCTCAAAAAATCGTCAATCAAATGTAATTTGATATGGGGATTGATTTCTTTGATACGTGCTGCCATGGCTTCAATTTTGCTTTTACCAAAATTGCTATCGGTAGCGGGTAATTGTCGATTGACATTGGAAGCTACTAGCACATCCATGTCAATTAATGTCATCTCGCCCACACCTGTACGAGCCAGTCCCTCAGCTGCCCATGAGCCCACCCCGCCCACGCCCACTATATACGCATGCAGATTCTCAAACTTACTAAATTGCGCGGCACCATACAGTTTTTGGGTGCCCGCAAAACGGCGTTGGTATTGGGCATCAGTTAATGTCATATCAGGCGTCATTTCGGCTGTCATTGTCATGGTTTATCTTAATCTTGGTCAGGGTTTATATTCAATTTGTTTGGGATAGGATAATCCCAAGTGACTTGTAGTGCAGCGCAGCTATTTTGCCACAGCTGCTCGGCGAGCCGTGATTGATCTTTTTTCAATAAGTCTGATAACGCTGTCAACACGTACGGCAGATTGGCAGGTACATTGCGCCTACCGTGCGTCTCATGACAGGGCAGCGGTGTAAAGTCTGGGCAGTCCGTCTCAATCACAATAGCATCGAGCCCAATGGTTTTCACAAGCTCTGTAAGAGTGTGGCGCAGTTTTTTGGCATTCGGATTGGTCACTTGCCCGGTGATGCCGATTTTAAAGCCCAAATTGACCAGCGCTTTGGCTTCTTGGATGCCGCCACTAAAGCTATGGGCAATCCCGCCCTGGGTGAATTTTTGTGCTTTTAACATCTTAATCACATCGCCATGCGCGCGGCGAATATGTAGCAGCGCAGGCAGTTGGTAGTGTTTTGCCAATTCAAGTTGCTGACCAAAAAAATCTTGCTGCCTAGCGTAATTTTCCGCAGTTTTCATCGGTGCAGTAAAAGTATCAAGCCCGATTTCGCCAATCGCAATGGGTGAATATTGCTGGATAAACTGCTCTAGCCGCTGCAAATCGTTGTCTTTATGCTCCGTGATATAAAAAGGATGCAACCCAAAAGCTAAATGCGCCAAAGGTGTGGCTTTGCCTTGCTGCCCATAACCTTGCATTTGCTGTTGGCACGCCACCATTTGTGCAAAATACTTTGCTAAAAAGCCTATCAAAACCAGATGATGAACGCCATTATCCCATGCCAATTGTGATTGGATCTCGCGGTCATGATCGAAGCTATCCACATCAAAATGGGTATGCGTATCAATTAATGGTAATGGTAATGGCAAATCAAACGAGCAAGTCGGATCATTTATCATAGTCATATCATTTCAAATACTGTGGTTTGACATTGCCGTTTAGCTCGCTGTAAGGCACCGTCAATTGCGGTGCAGCCCACGCACGTCATCTATTTATCCTTTATTTGTTATCTGCCCATAGCTTTACATAAAAACTTTAGCCATTGTTTTAGTTATGGTTATCCTGCTCAGTATTTTTATTGATAGGCGGCTCAAGTTTATTTGTAGCGGATAGACTTTTAGGGGACTTGGTAACTTTATCAGCCTGTGGACTACTGCGTCTAGGTATCAACAATAAAGCTGTCGCAGCAACCCCTAGTTTAATCACCCTCGACATTCTCATACCTTCCTTTCCCTGCCTTAGTTTTTCAACCTTAGCTTTTAACAGTAATGCCATAAAAAAACCCATCAGTCGATACCCGTTTAATGGTGGACTAATGGGCTGTTTTCAAATGCCGTTATGTATATAGCTGTTATATGATAACGTAATTTTATAAGTAATTGATAAGTTTTAGAATTTTTTACCCAATACTTTAGCAGCTAGCTCTTTACCCATGGTAAATGCGGTAGTCTTGGCAGATTTCGTGCCATTTGAATTTACCGCAGCATTGTCAGCAGGCTCATTGTCAACCGGTGCCGGATTATTTGCTTGGTTTCCGGCCTTGTTTTCAATGGTCGGCTGGGTTTTGTTACGACCTTTTAACATATAGTAAGCGGCACCAAGTACGCCAAGTTTAATAAGGTTTGATTTGTTTACACCATTGGGAAATTGCATAGTATCCTCACTATTGTTGTAGTTGTTAAAATTTTAAATTATTTAAATTAGTAGTTATCGCTAATGGGTTTATTGTAGCCAAAATTTAAACGTTTTACTAAAGTAATTAGGTTACCAATATTTATTGTTTGCACTCATTGGGTTATCGTTTGGTAAATTGGGTAAAATCCTTTTAAGGTTGAAAAAAGCTGACAGGGTTTGTCAGCTTTTCTGCAGTTATCACCATGAATGTATCAATGCTCACGGGTGGCGCTAAAGGTGATTTCTGGATAACGCTCTTGCATCAATTTAAGATTAACCCGGCTTGGGGCAAGATAGGTCAAATACCCACCACCATCGACCGATAACTGGTCGTGGGCTTTTTTCTTAAACTTCTCAAACGCCACTTTATCATCACAATGCACCCAGCGCACCGTCGCAATCGACACAGGCTCAAAGGTACATTGCACTTTATATTCTTCAAGGAGGCGATGCGCGACCACTTCAAACTGTAGCACCCCTACCGCGCCCAAAATCAAATCATTGTTGATTTGCGGCATAAATACTTGGGTGGCACCTTCTTCTGATAGCTGCTGTAGACCTTTTTGCAGTTGTTTTGACTTAAGCGGGTCTTTAAGTACCACACGGCGAAACAATTCTGGCGCAAAGTGGGGAATGCCTGTGAAGTTTAAAGTTTCACCTTCGGTAAAGCTATCGCCAATTTGGATGGTGCCGTGATTATGTAAGCCGATGATATCACCCGAATACGCTTCTTCCAGCGCTTCGCGGTCACCTGCCAAAAACGTCAAGGCATCTGAAATGCGTACTTCTTTGCCCAAGCGCACATGTTTCATTTTCATGCCTTTTTCGTACTTGCCTGAACACACCCGCATAAAGGCAATACGGTCACGGTGTTTTGGGTCCATGTTGGCTTGAATTTTAAAGACAAAGCCGGAGAATTTTTCTTCATCGGCTTTGACAGTGCGTTCGACTGTGTCATGGTCTTTAGGTGCTGGGGCGTATTGGGTCAGTACATCAAGCACCATGTTAATGCCAAAGTTACCCAACGCAGTACCGAACAGCACAGGCGTTTGTTTACCGGTCAAAAATTCATCGACATCCCAATCCTCATGTGCCATTTTTGCAAGCTCTAGGCTTTCTTCAAATTCACGGAAGGCAATTTCACCGATTCTCTCGCGGACGTCTGGATAGTCATAGCCGTCACGGCTCTCAATCTCGACAATCTCAGTACCATGACCTTTTTGATAAAAGTAGGTTTTATCCTCGCTGATGTTGTACACCCCAACAAAGTGCTGACCTGTACCAATCGGCCACGTCATCGGCACACATTGGATTTTTAGGACGTTTTCAATTTCATCAAGCAGTGATAACGGGTCACGGATTTCGCGGTCAAGCTTGTTGACAAATGAGATAATCGGCGTGTCACGCATCCGACATACTTCCATCAGCTTGATAGTTCGTTCTTCGACCCCTTTTGCCCCATCAATCACCATCAGTGCGCTGTCCACAGCAGTTAAGGTACGATAGGTATCTTCTGAAAAGTCGGCGTGACCTGGGGTATCTAGCAGATTGACCATGTTGTCGGCATAGGGAAACTGCATCACAGAGGTGGTAATCGAGATACCACGCTCTTGCTCCATGCTCATCCAGTCAGATGTTGCGTGTTTGTCGGTTTTGCGTGATTTGACTTCACCTGCGCGCTGAATTGCTTGCCCCCACAGCAGTAATTTTTCGGTCATGGTGGTTTTACCGGCATCGGGGTGCGAGATAATAGCAAAAGTGCGGCGTTTAGCGATTTCAGAATGTAGTGACATAGTGTTTGACTTATTTGACTTAAAAGTAGCGAGGCTTGATAACTGATAAAAGAAAGAATAAAAAATATGGCATATTGTAGCCGATTTTACGTTTGATTGCGATTTTCATGGGTGATTATTGCGCATTGTGCGCGCGATTTTGACAAAATTTTGTCATAAATCTAATACTTTAATCACTAAAATTGTGTTAGTTTTATCTCATCTTTTTTTACCTTATTAAGATGTTATTTATGACCGCTGAACCACTTGGCAACAATCCTGAACCCGCACTTGAAAATAAAAACAAAGTTTCGACCAGTGCTCATTTGAGCGATTCTTTTTTGACCAACGATCGGTTACAGTGGTCAGATATGAAAAGTTTTTTGTTAGCGATTAGCAGTGTGATTGTTGTCTGGCTGCCTGTGCTATTGCTCCACCTGACTTTAGTGCTTTTTGCCACCTTAATTACTTATGCACTGATTCGCGGCATTGCTGGTTGGATTCATCGGCATGTCATTGCCTATGTGCATAGCGCCTCGCGTCAGCAGCGTATGGGTAAAGTCGCAGAATGGTTTGCTATTGCCATTTTGGCGACTTTGATTTCACTTACTGTGTATGTATTTGGCGATTGGATTGCTGATAAAGCCAGTGTTGATGTCTTTAATAAGCTTATCCGACAGATATTGGACATATTTGACCAGCTTCATACCCTACTACCCGCAAGTATCTCTCAGCATCTACCCATTTCGGTCAGTTCATTTCAAGCTATGCTCATGAGTACTATCAAAAGTCATGCGCCACAACTACAGCTAGTGGGTATTCATACGTTACGCGGGCTTGGTTATGTGCTAGCGGGTGTCGTGATTGGTTGTATTGTGGCATTGCAAGTACCTGTGAATAGTGCAGCGCATAAAACCCCATTTACCCAGCATTTGCGCCAAAAATTTGATGAACTTATCATGGGGTTTAATGATGTGTTTTTTGCACAAGTCAAAATCTCTAGTATCAATACCATCTTAACCTCGGTGTTTTTGCTAGGCATATTACCGCTACTCGGTCATCCGCTACCGATGGCTTGGACCGTTGTGCTTATCACCTTTTGCGCAGGGCTATTCCCTGTCGTTGGTAATTTGGTCTCAAACATTGTTATCGTTTTGCTCAGCCTCACTCACGGGCTTGGCATCAGCATTTTATCGCTTGTGTGGTTGGTGAGCATTCATAAACTTGAATACTTTTTAAATGCGCAAATCATTGGTCACAAAATCCGAGCGTCTGCTTGGGAATTGTTGTTATTTATTTTGGTGCTTGAAGCAACGTTTGGGTTAGCGGGACTGATCAGCGCGCCAGTGATTTATGCCCAAATCAAACGCATTTTGGCAGATAGGGGCTGGGTTATTTGACTTCCTCCCCTCCCTAAAGTGAGGGGATTCCTTCTGCAAGACGGTCAAGCCCGACCGCAAGAATGTTCCGACTGGCATTAATATCTCTATCATGCCATGTGCCACACTTTGCACAAGTCCATTCTCTTATTCGCAAACCTGCTCTACCGCTCAAGCTACTGGACATATCGCCACAGCACGAGCAAGTTTGGGTAGTGTATCGCTCTGATACGATTTCAAAACGACAACCTGCGTTCTCGCACTTATAGGTCAGTTGTCGTTTCAATTCAAACCAACCTGCATCGTAAACCGACTTGGCTAGTTTGCCTTTTTTATTGTTAAATTGGGTGGTTTTTACATCACCAACCACGATTAGGGCGTTATTCTTAACTAGCCCTGTGGTGAATTTGTGTATGAGGTCTTGGCGTGTATTTTTAATTTTGGCATGGATTGCCTTGACACGCTGTTTGTTTTTGGCACGTTGAGCGGTAGCTAATGCTTTGGCATATTTGAGCGTTTGCTTGATGGTGAGTTTGTCACCGCTTGAGGTAGTGGCACTGTCTTTAAGCCCTAAGTCAATGCCTACGCTACCCGTTCCGCATTGTGTCTTGGGATAGTCTTTGACGGTGATACAGGCATACCAACGGTTACGGCTGTCTTGGACTAGCTCGCAAGTGTTGATTTGATATAGGCTAAGGTTGTAGCTGTCCCATAGGTCAATGACTAGTTTTTGTCCTTTGGCTAAACTAAGCTGTAAGGTGGATTTTAAGCCTTTTTTACCAATTTGGTGTGTGGCGATGTGTTTGATGGCAGATTGTTTAAACGGTAGCCAACCTAAGCTTTTACGCTTAGAGCTTGGGTTATTGGTTCGCCAGTTTAGTTTGGCTTTTTTGAATTGGCGACGCGATTTGGCGTGGGTTTCGTTAATGGCTTGAATAGTTTGACTATGCAAGCCTAGCAGTTCACCGCTACCTTTGGTGTATTCGTTTAGATCATAGGCACAAAAGAATTTCCCAGTTTTTTGCAGATGCTTGTAACTCAAGTCATTGACGTAGTTCCATACGAAATTGACCGAACCACTTAGGCGGTTAAGCTTTGCTGTGTGTTTATCTCGTATGCGTAGCTTGAGTGTTTTCATGCAAATTATTTTAGCAAAATTTATGCAAGCGTTATAGTGTACAAGTTGCCTTATATCCACCGCCTAAAGGCGGTGGTTTTACGGCAACGGCTGATAAAATCACCTACTGGCTACAGGACTCTTTAACAAATAATTTGCCCGATAAATTGAATTTTTAAATCTTATCGCCATTAATAACAGAACACGACTTTATTGTTACAGTGTTGTATGGTTGAATGATTAAAAATGTGTTTTAAAGTCTATAACTGCCAAATTTTTAATGATTGATGTTACAATTTACATTAACACTTTTTGGCGTATTTTGAGGTTTAACCAAAAGTTCAAAGATTTTCACGGTAATGATAGTGAAAAATCCTAGCAATTTTAATTTATTGTGCCAAAAAAGCGATTTGCCAATCCATTCATTGATTCATAAGGAATTTTAGCGATGTCTACTATCAATAATAACAACGTTGTACATTTTCATTACACCTTAAAAGACGACGAAGGTAACGTCATTGACCAATCACCAGAAGGTCAACCTTTAGCGTATTTACATGGCTACCAAAACATTATTCCAGGTCTTGAGTCACAATTGGCGGGCAAATCAGTGGGCGACAAATTTACTGCAAGCATTGAACCTGCAGACGCTTACGGCGAATTCGATGATGCTGCAGTACAAGAAGTTCCACGCGAAAACTTCCAAGGTGTCGAAGATATCCAACCAGGTATGCAGTTCCAATCGCAAACTGAAGACGGTCATGTGATGTTAGTCACTGTGAAAGATGTACAAGAGGACAAAGTGATTGTTGATGCTAACCATCCCCTAGCAGGTAAAAAACTTCATTTTGATGTGGAAGTGGCAAGCATTCGTGATGCATCAGATGAAGAGTTACAACACGGTCACGTACACGGTGCAGGCGGTCATCACCACTAAGTTATCATTAAAGCTTAGAAAGATTAAATGGAAGGCTATATTTATAGCCTTCTTTTTTTGTGCAAAATTTTACCCTATGAAATACTTTTACGGGGTGTAAGAAACGCTTGATATTATTTACAAAATCATTGATTTAGTTACGTTTTTTGATGCTTTACTACAGTTTTTACCACACACTGTGCGCTAGATTTAGGCATAATAGTTTTATACCCAACAAACAATCCAAGCAATAATAAAGACGCAGGATTGGGTATATATTTTTAATTATTTATATAGCATTAAATTAATTACAAAAAAGGATACTACTCATGAACGAGAATACAATTAAAGGTCAATGGGAACAAGTTAAAGGCGCTGTAAAAGAAACTTGGGGTGACTTAACTGATGATGAAATTACCCAATTGGAAGGTAATCGCCAAAAGCTATCAGGTAAAATCCAAGAGCGTTATGGCCGCGCCGAAGATGTGGTAGAAAAAGAAATCGACGACTGGTCAGCCCGTCATGACTATCGTTTCTAGAATAGATTAACTCCTCCTCCAAAGTAAAAAAGCCATATCAGATGATATGGCTTTTTTACCTGCTATCCTAGCATCACTGACCTCATCCTTAAGGTCCTTACTAACTGGTAGTGAATTTCTTGACTCATCCTAAGTCTCACTCCACGTGTTTATCAAGCATCATTCCTTAATACTACGATAAACCATTCCTTTATTGGCAATTCTGTCCCTATCTCAATCCTTGAGAACCATCCCTGTGCCGTTGAATGTATTATTACAAAATTTACCATTCGGTAACAGTCGTACAAACGTCAATGCATGTAAGCTTTTGCTTACACACATTTTTGCCATTAGGGGCGTTGGTTATTGGCTGTCTGTGCATCAAGCATCACATTAGCCGCTTCAATCACAAAAGCTTCACTTTCAGGCAGCTTTGGACGTTCGGCTTGTTTTAGACGGCTACGGACTTCTAACTCTGCATCTTGCGCAGCTTGGTACGCTGTCCACGTGCTATAGGGGCTTTCCCCATTGGCTTGGCGTCTCGCATTTTCTGCCGCCAACATTTTTGCCTCAATGTTTTTGCGGAAAGTACGGCGGTCATTGATGTCTAATTTGACAGGTTTCTTATCATCTTCCTCATTACGGATTCTGTTGAGTTGGCTTAGATAAGCGAACTGGGCATTGGCTGCTTGACGCTGCTGTGACAAGGCATTGAGCGATTGCAAGGTCTCACGGGAATAGTTGCCCGCAGGTTGGTACGGCGCGGCACGAATGGTATCCCACGCCAGTGGGTTTTTCATGCTGCGTTCACCAAACTCCATGCCTTCATAGATATTGACCAAGCGCACATCGGGTACCACGCCTTTATTTTGGGTACTGCCGCCAGTGATACGGTAAAACTTGCGCTGGGTTAAGGTTGCTGACCCTAAGGCAAGATTATCAAGCTGAATTTGTGCTGAGCCTTTACCTGTGGTCGTGCTACCGACAATCAGACCGCGACCATAATCTTGAATCGCTGCCGCAAAAATCTCGCTGGCTGATGCCGAGCCTTGATTAACGAGTACGGTCATCGGGCCTGTATACAGCTGCTTACCTTTGTCTTCGTCTTCATACACTTGGATATTGCCGCGGTTATCACGAATCTGTACCAGCGGACCTGACTTGATGAACAGGCCAATCATTTTGGCAACTTCATCGAGTGAGCCACCGGGGTCATCACGCAGGTCTACCACTAAGCCATCGATATTTTGCTGGTTCAAGGCTTTTAACGCCTTTTCCGTATCAATGCTGACGCTACGATAGTCTTCTCCCGCACGGCGGGCTTTATAGTTGAGATAAAAGCTTGGGATTTCTAGCACACCGATTTTTTTGGCTTGCCCGTTTTTATCTTTGACACTAATTACCCGATGATTGACGCCCGACTCTTCTTGCTTAATCACGTCACGTATGAGGGTGACATTACGCGCGCTACTGTCTGGGGTATTAGGCGCTTTGACGCGCACGGTGACGGGTGAACCTTTTTTACCGCGAATGAGGTTCACCACTTCCCGTGTCGAATAACCGACGGTATCGACCATGCCTTTATCTTCAGTCGATACGCCGATGATTAAGTCATTGGGTTTGATTTGCCCCGAACGAGCGGCAGGCCCGCCATCAACTAGGCTGATGATACGGGTGTAGTCAGGATTCTTGCGATCGGGCTGAATCGAGACACCGATACCGACCAATTCAAGGGTCGATTGGATTTGCATCTCATTAGCTTGCACGGGGGCAAAATAATTACTGTGCGGGTCATAGGCTGCCATCGCTGCATTTAACAGGGTTTCAACGATTTGGTCGCTATCAATACGCTGTAGCTGCGCATATTGGCGCTTTAAACGCTGGTCTAGCACTTGGCTTGGTGAGCGCGTTTCGTTTTTGACTAAATCACTGGCGTTGTATTTATCGGCATTTTCTTGCAAAAATTTGTCTTTGTTTTTGTCTTCATCTTGATTGATGGTCATGCCAATCAACTGGTAGGTCAGCTGTTTGCGCCAAAAATCGCGTTGCTCGGCAACGGTTTTAAAACGTGGCAATTTTTCACGGTTCATAATGACCGTTTCGTTACTCTGTAAGTTCACAGGGGATTTTAACAAGCTATCGGCAAAGCTGTAATACGCTTTTGAGCGCTCAATAAAGCGCTGATAGATGTCAAAACCTGGTTTTAAATCACCGCGTTTGAGATAATCGGCAAAACTATTGCCATATTTTTGGGTAAATTCATCAATATCGGACTGCAAAAACATGCTATGGTTGGGGTCAAGCGCATCAAAATAGTCGCCTAAAATTTGCTTGCCCGTTGCAGCATCCATTCTTTTATTTAGATAATGACTACGATCCAACAACGCTGCGACTTGCCGAGTCACCTGCCGCTGCTCGTTATTGATCTGTCCGACGCTCGTCGATGCTGCAATGGCGGTTTGGTAACTTTGTCCCAGTATCGCCCCACCCATCAACAGGGCAAATACACTGGCGGTAAGTTGTTTGTATTGCATGACTTTCCTTACTCTATTTAATGAAGCGATAAACAGAAAAAACTGACAGCCCATCTTAGCACTGTCAGTTTTTCCACACCATACAAAACGTGTAAATGTTCGACTCAAATCCTCTATCAAACCTAATCGTTTGTAGCGGTAAGTTGTTGTGTTAGCCAATCAATTGACTGTCTTTAAACAGTTGGTTTAATTGCGCGGCAGTGAGCAATTGTTTTTCACCGTCTTGGCGATTGACATATTCGTAGTTCACTTCGCCTGTTTCGCTGATATTTTTCTCTGAGATAACGATACGATGGGGAATGCCAACGAGCTCTAAATCGGCGAATTTTACCCCCGCACGCTCGTCTCGGTCATCAAGTAGCACATCAACACCTTGGGCTTTTAGCTCAGTGTAAAGCGCTTCGGCAAGTTGCATTGCTTTGTCCCCTTTCGCTGGGTCTAGAGCATCTTTCATTTTGCCTTTAATCATCGGTACAATCGCCACAGTGAATGGCGCAAGGCTCTCACCTGTGCTACTGGTTTTCCAAATGATACCATTGTCATCGTGGTTTTGTTCAATTGCGGCGGCGACGATACGGGTCACGCCGATACCATAACAGCCCATCATAGTAATGACAGGTTTGCCCTGCTCGCCCATCACCGCACAGTTTAACGCTTTGGCGTATTTGTCACCCAACTGGAAAATATGACCGACTTCGATACCGCGGCGGATTTGTAAAGTACCTTGTCCATCTGGGCTTGGGTCGCCTGCTACCACGTTGCGAATATCGGCAATTTCGGTGATGGACGCATCACGCTCCCAGTTGACGCCCGTGGTATGAAAATCTGGCTTGTTAGCACCGCTAACAAAATCTGATAACACCGCAGCCGCACGATCTACAATCACTGGCATGTTCAAATCAAACACCCCGATATAACCTTTGTGCAGGCCCGCCGCTTGCATCGCCTCTTCGCTCGCCATGGTGAGTGGGGCTTTGACTTGCGCCAATTTTTCGGCTTTGATTTCATTTAGGGTATGATCGCCCCGTAACACTAACGCGACTAAGGTGCTTTTACCTTCTGCGGTAGGTTCACCTTCGACGATTAAAGTTTTGACCGTCTGTGACAATGGCAAGCCTAAATGCTCAGCCACTTGCTCACAGGTTGGCATATTGGGCGTGCTGACATCGGCTTTGTCCTGCGTTGGGGCAGCACGTTCACCGACCGCTACCGCTTCAGCAAGCTCAATATTGGCCGCATAATCTGAGCTATCTGAAAATACGATATCGTCTTCACCACTGCCGGCTAGGACTTGAAACTCATGCGACGCAAAGCCACCAATCGAGCCGGTATCGGCTTGCACCGCACGAAAATCTAACCCAAGACGGGTAAAGATATTATGATAGGCGCGATACATATCATCATAGGTGCGCTGTAATGACGGTTGGTCGATATGAAACGAATAGGCATCTTTCATGATAAATTCACGTGAACGCATCACCCCAAAGCGTGGGCGAATTTCGTCACGAAATTTGGTTTGTACTTGGTAGTAACTCACAGGGAGTTGTTTATAGCTTTTTAGCAAGTTACGCGCGATATCGGTAATCACTTCTTCATGCGTTGGACCTAACACAAAGTCACGTTGGTGACGGTCTTTAAACCGCAGCAGCTCAGGACCATAGGCTTCCCAGCGACCTGATTCTTGCCAAAGCTCGGCCGATTGCACCACAGGCATTAGCAGCTCTTGGCAGTTGATGGCATCCATCTCTTCACGGATGATTTTTTTAACTTTTTGTAAGGTTTTTAGACCCATCGGTAGCCACGTGTAGAGACCCGACGCAGATTTACGAATCATCCCTGCACGGAGCATTAATTGGCTGGATATGATATCGGCATCACTTGGGGTTTCTTTTAACGTTGCAAAAGTAAATTGACTGGCTCGCATGGCACACCTTGTTTGTACGGCTTGAAATAAGAAAAAAACGAGAATGGATAGACTATTTGGTAAACCGATTATCTTATTTTATGCCACTGGGTGGTGCAATAGTTTTTTTAATTTTTACCAAGTCGATGCCGTATTTTTGGACTTAGCATTTTTGGACTTAGCATTTTTGGTTTTAGCATTTTTGGACTTAGCATTTTTGGTTTTAGCATTTTTGGTTTTAGCATTTTTATAAATTATGACAATTTGGTCGTACCCATTGGCTATTTAAACTAACTACATTGAAATTATGGCAAGTCATAACCATACAAAATAGTATCCACTATTAAACTGTTAGGAATGGATACATGACCCAACTCCCCACTTCGTCTTCCACGCCATCAGCTGAGGCAAAACCGACTACAAACTTGCCAGATCCACCTGCACCGGGCAACAAAAAGCCGGTTTCTTTTTGGGTGAGTTTATTTTTACTGGCGGTGATTGCGGTGGCGGGTTGGCTATTTTTGCAGTGGCAACAAGCAAATACGCCTAAAAAAGTTGAGGTATTAACCCGTGAAGGCGTGGTCACTAAGATTCAAAGCCTCAATCGACTACAAACCGTGGCCTATAATGTCGATACCGTTATCACCAGCCAAAAAGAAGGCAATTGGTACGCCCTGTGGCAAGATCAACAAAAGGGGCTGTTTGTCGCTCATGGGCGGGTGACCGCGGGCATTGACTTAAATCAACTAAAACCCACTGATGTACAAGTGACCCCAGATGGTAGCCATGTCAGTATTACCTTGCCCGCTGCGCAGATTTTGGATAGTTATTTAGATAACATTGAAGTGTATGATATTCAAACAGGGGTATTTGGCATGGTGCAAGCCGACCCGCAAATATTTAACCAAGCCCAAGTGGCTGGCAAAAACCAAGTGCTGACATCGGCTTGCCGCTCGGGCATTCTACAAACTGCCAATGATAATGCCCAAAAGCAAGTGCAATCGTTATTTGCACTGGCAAATGTACAAGTCACTGTGAAAGTTACCGCGCCCACTAACAATTGCCGTTAAACCGATTGTTTGCCTATCAATAAAACCAATCCAAGGATAAAAGCGTTTTTTTGTTTTATGTTATTTTTGTGCCCTATCAGAATTGGTATGAAAGGCATAAATAATGGATATGTAACCTACCTTAATAATAGGAATGTTGCTAAAATCTCAACTTTATAACCCGCTAGCTAGTCCACTAGATAACCCGCTAGTTTTAGACGACATTTATTTGCTACTCTCATCAAAAATTGCAATAATAATAGCTACTTAACGTATCCATTTCACCAAGGGTTACGTTAATTTATTGCAAGGATGCTTGATGGCGTTTTAGTTGTGTAAAAGATCAATTCGCTAGCTGTTGGAGAGTTTACTCAATGAATGTCACATCTGCCTCAGATCGTCTAAAAAAAGTGATGCGGATTGCTTTGGTTGGCATCAAGCCTGGCGACCAAGTGATGCTAAAAGGGTATCTACGCATCTTGCTTAGACTCGAAGCAGACCTTGAATGGGTATCAGCGAACAATCAGCAAATTGATTTATTTATGGTCAATCATGATTTGCGTCATGCTGAAAGTGTTCAAAACTTAATTAGTAACAAACCCAATACCGCCACTATTTATACTGCTCGTAGTGAGACGGAAAACGGCTATTTATCGCAAGATTTATTGGTGTTACCCATCAAAGATTTAGCGCCATTGAGCGAGTGGTTGTTTTCACAATTGCCGTTCTTGTCTGGTATGCCTGTCAGCAATAAGGTATCCACTGCCGCTAAAATCACCGCTGATGTCGCTCACGCTTATCAATCAGCGACAGACACTACAGCCAACCAACGCGTAGCTTCAAATCCGCCTGCTCAAGTTGCCAATCCATTATCTGGTGTTGCGCAGTCTGCGCAAGTTTTAGCTGTTACCATCAGTGATACCCGAATGCCCCTAACCCTCTTACCAAAACTAGTCAGTCGGTGAATTGGCGCTAGAGGGCGGCATTAATATCGGCTATATGGCATACCTGGGCAGGAACGCTTTAGCTTTATTTGGCCGATACTATCGCAAAGCGATGGGTATTTTTAAAACCGTTACGCTAGTAAATATTTGGATACAAATATGAATGATTAGTTGTTTCAAATGGACAGCCGTATTAAGCCCAGTGAGCCATTTATTGTGCTATCTAATGAAGAATTGCACGAATTAATCCATACAATAAATGGCTATAAATAAAGCAGCTAATCGTTTGACAGAGCACGATAAAGCATCTCATTAATGTAGCGTTAGTTTACATGGTAACCATTCACCATTAACTATTAGCCATGGAAAAGCGCTCAACAGCATTCAGGGCTTTTTTCATGTCCATCCTATCACACCATCCTATCACACAATGAATTCGTAACATTTTCTGCATTTCATCCGACTTTTTATGCAACTTAAGTTTAATAATTTAGCCAAATGTGCTTTAAAAATTGCTATGGATTGCCCCATTACCTTTCATCGGTATAATTCATCATTTTGTCATATAACCTGACTACACTACCGTCACCGACGGACGATGGTTTATCGATTTTCTCAATAGGATGACGCAATTTGGGAAATTGAGATGAACCATCGTTTTTATTTTGCGTTAACGGCTGCTGTTAGAGTTTGTAAGCTTTTTTACTTGGGGCTAAGCGATGCAATAGGTCATTTAATTAGCCAATAAATTTGCCAACAGATAAGTGACAATGATGAATTTTTCCAACCTTACCACACGTTTGCTATGCGTATTATTGCTGGTTTTTTTGGTGTTTTTGGCGATGGTGTATTGGATTATTGACCAGCAAGCCAAGCCTAACGTCGCCAAACTGACCTCTCAGACTATCATTGAAACTGGCAATGAGGCGGTGAATGGTATTTTGTCGCGTGTGAGTCAAATTGATGGCATGGCAGTGACAGCGAGCCGTATGACCGGCAGTTTGCCCAAGAATGCCGATATCATCAACACTAGTGTTGGCAATTTAATGGCAAATATGGATAAAGGCATTGTCGGTGGCGGTGTGTGGTACGACCCTTTGATGTACAAACCTAACGTCGATGAAGCCGCGTTTGTTTGGCAACGGGACATGCAAGGTGTCATGCGGTCTGCCAGTCAATATCAAACCATCAATCCTGGCTATCAAGCACCAAGCAAACTTACCGCAAATCGGGTAGCCGACCAAAAAACCCAACCACAGCTTGCCATGCCCTATTACCGTGACTGGTGGTATGTGCCTGCCGTGTATGCCAATCATGACCACTGTGTGTGGAGCCGTGCTTATATTCACCCGGCGACCAAACAGCCCGTTATGACCTGTGCCAAGGCGATTTTTAATGCGCAAAACAATGGCTTTGAAGGGGTGGTGAGTTTTGATGTGCTGCTCGGTCGTATGCAGTCGATGGTCAAAGAATGGCAGCGCAAAACAGGCGGTTACGTGTTTTTGGTCGACATGAACAACAACTTTTTGACTTTCCCCAATGAAGCCCAAGTCAAACAAGTGACTGCTACTAACCCGCAAGGCGAAATGATGGACGTCAATAGTTTTGCCAAGAAAAACCCTGATTTT
Organism: Moraxella sp. CTOTU47579; assembly: GCF_032004885.1. NCBI lineage: Bacteria > Pseudomonadati > Pseudomonadota > Gammaproteobacteria > Moraxellales > Moraxellaceae > Moraxella > Moraxella sp. CTOTU47579. Next base: position 100,847 of record NZ_DALZOJ010000002.1, on the reverse strand, counting down.
GCCCCCATTGCCAAAAGCTTAGACAACATCAATGACAACCTCATCAAACAAGCGCAAAAAATAGACGGTGGTAAATTTGATTTTACCGCCAATACGCTAGTAAGTAGTACCAACCTACAAAAAATCTCTCCCTCAGAGGCACGCATCATTTCAGCCATGCTAATGACCCAAAGCGGGCAAAATGAAAATCTCAACGCTACCCATTTTGTCGAAAAAGTCAGCTTAGACAACGATTTATTACTCAAAACCCCTTCCACAGCGTTTATTTTTGCCATGCCGATGACCAATTGGAAAATGGTCATCGTCAAACCCAATCAAGAGCTGATGTTATTTGCCAATCAGCTAGGTAAACAGCTGCAATGGCATATGCTATTGGGTTTCTTACCGGTACTGCTATTAAGTGGTTATGTTTTCCACCGTATTTTGGCGGTACCACTGCACCAAGTCGCTCGTAACGTCCGTGAAATCGGTCAGTTGATTGCACAAAAAAAATATCTGTCACTGCGTGAGCACAAACTGCCACCGGCAAACATTCAAGAAATTGGCGTGATTACTGACTCGATGAACCAGCTGGTTGATCGGGTGGTCGAGAACGAAGGCGCATTAGCAAAAGTCAATGAACGCTTAGAGCAGCAAGTGGCAGAGCGTACCGAAAACTTACACCAAGCATTAAAAGATTTAAAAGCCTCTCAAGTGCAGTTAGTACAATCAGAGAAAATGGCAACCATCGGTCAAATGGTCGCAGGTGTTGCCCATGAAGTGAACACGCCATTGGGCTATGTGGGTAGTAACTTAGAGTTGATTGATGAAAATATCGTACGTTATGACGAATTGATTGACCATGCTCAGCAGCTTAAACAACTGATGCAAGATTCGCCGGCTGATACAGCAACCATCAATCAAACGATTGAACAAACCATTGCTTGCAGTGATGAATTGGTCGCTGATGCGGTGAGTGACGATTTGCATGGATTGGTGGATGATGCCAAATTTGGGGTTAGCCAAATCTCAGAATTGGTCGTCAATTTACGTGATTTTTCTCGTATCGACCAAGCCAAAATCAAAGCCGTCGATATCAACGACTGTATCAAAAACTCCCTAGTCATTGCCCGTAACAATATCAAGCAGTTAGAGGTGATAACTGAGTTAAATGCTATCGAACCGGTTAGTTGTAACCCATCCCAGATTAACCAAGTGCTGCTAAACCTATTTAATAACGCAGCACAAGCGATGGGGCAAACTCAGCACCCTACATTACACATTACTAGCACAGAAGACGGCGCCAATGTGTATATCAGCGTGGCGGACAACGGTACTGGGATGAGCGCTGAAACCCAAGCCAAGATTTTTGAACCATTCTTTACCACCAAAGCGGCAGGCGAAGGTACGGGACTGGGTCTTGCTATTTCGACCCAAATCATGCAGCAGCATAACGGCGATATTCATGTGCAATCACAACTTGGCGAAGGCACGACATTTACCATTAGATTGCCCAAAACAGCGATTAGCAGCGAGCAATCACCCAAGCTTTTAATCGCAGAAGAAAGCTAATGCTGATGTTAGATAACCGATAGCTGACAGGCAATCTGCTCAGCCATACACGAGCCACACTTGATTGTGGTCAATTTTAATTGTAGCCAATTTTAATTGTAGTCAACCTTGATTTTAGTCAACATACCTAAGTGACATGACCATGATAACGACTGTAACCAAACCCAAAATCGCCTTTATCGATGATGAAGACCGCATTCTACGCAGCCTAAAAATGCATTTTCGCGCCACCCATGATGTGTTTACCACCACAGAGCCCGATGAGCTACTAAGCTATGTACAAAATAACGAGGTCCAAGTGGTGATTAGCGACCAACGCATGCCAAAAAAACTGGGTGTCGAAGTACTAAAAGAGGTCAAAAACGTATCACCCCATACCATCCGCATCTTGTTGACCGGCTATGCAGACTTAACTGCGGTAATTGATTCCATCAACGAAGGGGAGATTTTTCGCTATATCACCAAACCTTGGCAGACGGATGAACTTAAAAGTATCGTCAATCAAGCCACCCAAATCGCGCTGCAAACCAAAGATGTATTCAAAGAAAATCTGCAGGTCACTCAGCCAACCATCGCCAAACGCAAAGTGTTGGTGATCGATGACAGTGAGATGGTATATTTACAGATGCAGCAAAAATTCACCCAGTTTGAAACTCACTGGGCAAATTCGTTAGAAAAAGCGATTGAGCTACTTGAAAATGACCGTTTTGGCGTGGCAATCACCGATGTGTCCTTGGGTGGCGAGAATATTTCACCCGTGATCTATGCGTTAAAACAAAGCTTCCCTGATTTAGCGGTATTGGTACTCACCTCACTCAACGACAGCCACACCTTAATTGACTTGATCAATAAAGGGCAAGTGTATCGCTACCTGCCGCGTCCCAGTAATTTATCCTTATTAGAAATTAGTATTCAGCGCGCTTATGATTATCACCAAACGTTAGTCAATCAACCAAAATTACAAGCGCGACATGTCGTTGATGCCGTCACTGAAGTTGAAACGCGTAGTTTTGGTAATAAAGTCAAAAAATTCTTATCACGCTTTGGTATTGGTAAATCGCGATTTGCCTAGCTTAAAATCTAGTGCATAATATATGAGGGGCAAAGCGTGGCATTTGAGCCGTTTCAATCAATGAATGTTAGCCATAAAAAAACCGCCTAGAGTCACTACTTAGGCGGTTTTTTGAGCGATTTTTAGTAGCCGATGATTAAGCTGTTTGCTCGTACACTGGGTGTTTGGCGCAAATTGCTTGGACTTTTTCACGCACTTCGCCGATAACTTTTTCATCACCGCGGCTATCGAGCACATCACAAATCCAGCCAGCCAATTCTCTTACTTCCGCTTCACCAAATCCACGGGTAGTGACTGCGGGCGTACCAATACGCACCCCTGACGTCACAAACGGTGATTTAGGGTCATTTGGTACCGCGTTTTTGTTGACAGTGATGTGGGCATCGCCCAACCATTTATCCGCTTCTTTACCGGTGATTTCTTGTTTGATTAAGCTAATCAGCATTAAGTGGTTTTCCGTGCCACCCGAGACGATGTCATAACCACGTGACATGATGACGTCCGCCATGGCTTTAGCGTTTTTAACCACTTGTTGTTGGTAAGTTTTGAAATCATCACTTAACGCTTCTTTAAAACACACAGCTTTACCCGCAATCGCGTGCATTAATGGACCACCTTGGTTGCCAGGGAACACAGCAGAGTTGAGTTTTTTCTCAATCTCTGGGTTGGCTTTTGCCAGGATTAAGCCTGAACGTGGACCGCGTAGGGTTTTGTGGGTAGTGGTAGTAGTAACGTCAGCGATTTGCACAGGGCTTGGATAAACACCTGCGGCAACCAGGCCGGCTACGTGTGCCATATCGACCATCAAGTATGCGCCAACGCTGTCTGCGATGTCACGGAATTTTTGCCAATCAACCACTTGGCTATAAGCAGAAAAACCCGCGATAATCATTTTGGGTTGGTGCTCTTTGGCTAGGCGTTCGACTTCATCATAGTCGATGATGCCCGTTTCTTTGTTTAAGCCATATTGTACGGCTTTATAGTTGATACCAGAAAAGTTCACATGCGCGCCATGCGTCAAGTGACCGCCATCGGCAAGGCTCATGCCAAGTACCGTGTCACCCGCTTTTAATAAGGCTAAAAATACCGCGCTGTTGGCTTGGCTACCCGCGTGTGGCTGTACGTTGGCATAGTCTGCGCCAAACAATTCTTTGGCACGGTCAATCGCTAATTGCTCAACCACGTCAACATATTCACAGCCACCGTAATAACGTTTGCCTGGATAGCCTTCGGCGTATTTATTGGTCAATTGGCTACCTTGCGCTTCCATCACCGCTGGTGAACAGTAGTTTTCTGAAGCAATCAGTTCAATATGGTCTTCTTGACGTTTGGCTTCATTGTCCATCGCTTGGGCAAGTTCAGCGTCAAACTGGTGAATAGTGACATTTTTAAACATGGCAATTTCCTTTTAAGTGAGTCAAAAAATGGGCGGATAAAACCGAAAAATATAGCTTAGTTTAGCATGGTTTGGTTTTTTTTAGTGAATAATCCAGCCATTTGGCTGAATTTGTCGTATTACTTGTCGTCGGCTACTGACCTGACTGATATTGATTTGAAAAACTCATTAATACAACGCGCCATCCAAAAAATTTTCATAAAAAAAGACAGTTATCCTAACTGTCTTTTTTTGGCTAACTATTTAAATACTAGCGCACAGCAACCAATGGTTTTTGTACCCAGCCTTCGCCTTTATCACTACTGACATAAATCATACCGCTTTCTTCTTCACCCATAAGGCTATGTTCAAATGCCGGTAAAAAAGTCTCACTAATCAAAAAATGCCTGCCCTGCCACTGGTAAAGGGTGGTGCGTCGCCAGCCTTGCGCTGTCACATCAATCCAGCGATTGGTCATTGTGGCGCCATGCCGACGAAACAGTATATAGCCAATCGGTGTTGTGCCCAAATTCGCCAGTTTTCGCGCATTACCAATAAGGCTAGCAAACGGAAATACTGACCGCGCCACCACCCACGCCTCTTGATTAGGCTTGCCAAATAATAAGGCTTCGCGCACCCATGCCGATTGGTTCACCCCAAGCGGTAACTGCAGTTGGCGCTTTTCGCTCAGGGACAAGGTTTGCCGTCCTTCAAACATCGGCTGTACGATAAGTTTATGCTGAGATAAGGCTTCAAATTTGGCGGTGAGCGACCCTGTTGACGTCAGCCAAGGGATGAGTTTCGGCGGTATCTGCTGTTTGTGTGCTGCGCTCAAATGCGCGAAAGCCAGGTTTAGGTTTAAACCAATATTTATCATTATTTTTTCAAAAACTCATTATCAGGTATTGTGCCGCGCGCGGCAACATCACCAAAAAATTGGCTTTTATAGGTGTCATTAAAAGGTAACGCGGTCATCGCATCGGCTTGGTACGCCAATATAGCGTGCTGTTCGTCTTGGCAAAACTGGGCAATGGCAGGGGCAAACACCTTGTCATAGACACGGTGTAGCGAATGAGTCAACACCGGATAAAAGCCGCGAATCAACTTGTGCTCCCCTTGGGTACCAGGGTCAAAGTAGCGAAGGCCATGCTTGATAGCAAATTCAATGCCTTGGTAATAACACAGCTCAAAATGTAAACAATCATATTCTTCTAGGCAGCCCCAATAGCGACCATATAACGTACTGATAGCGGCATCGTCATCGAAAAAAAACAAACTACAAGCCACGATATCACCGTGTGCGTTATGCGCTTGAGCGAGCATCAGCTTGTCTGCCATCGTCTGCCCAAGCTGCTTAAAAAATGCTAAATTCAAATACGGCTGCCGTCCTCTGACTAGATAGGTCATGGCATAGCATTGATAAAACACCGCCCAATCCGCCTCGGTGATATCTTCACCAAGTTTAATCTGACAGCTTAGATTTTGTTTGAGCACCTTCTGGCGTTCCACCTTAATTGACTTGCGTTTTTTGGCAGTTAATGTTGCCAAAAACTCATCAAAATTGGCGCATTTTTTATCCTCTAGATTGCGATTTTGCCATAAAAACTGACAGCTTAGCCGCTCACAAAGATTGGGCACATTTTGCAACGCTTGGACGTTTTTCGGGGAGAAAAACAGTCCGTGCCAAGTGGATGCTTGATAGCGGCTCGCCAAGTCATCAATCGCTTGTAGTAAGGTCTCATACAGTGGCGCGGTTAATGACTTGCCTTGTGCCACCCAAATCCGCTCGCCGGTGACGGGGATAAAGGGCACGCTTGTCACCAATCTTGGATAATAATTTCTACCATAGCGCTCAAAGGCTTCTGCCCAGCTAAAATCGAACACATATTCGCCTTGGTGATGCTTTTTGATAAACACAGGCATTACGGCAATCAGTTGCGCGCCATCATCGACAATCTGCACATACTGCACCCACCAATCGCTGCGCCCGCCAATCAGCTTTGCATCTATCAGCGCTTGCCAAAAATCAAAGGACATAAAGGGTGTATCAGGCGTTTGCCACTGTGTCTGTGAGCGCCAGTCAAACTCAGTGGTAAATTGATAGTGATAGGACATATGTTAGTATTATTGTAGTTTTATGAACGGATTATTATACCTTGTTTTTAGCCAAAAATACGGGCTTATCCTTTTGCGCAATTTGGCACAATTTGGCACAATTTTGCAAAATTTGTATGGCGTTGGGCGGTGTGGTTTATAACGGTGACTTTGTTGCAATAACCAAATTGCAATAGCCAAGATTAGCGTTTACACTGAACAACTTAGCAGCCAACTGCTTGATGCGCTTTAAGCTTTTTTTCACTCACTTGTCATCCTCTACCATGCCAACACTGATTTTATTTAACAAACCTTATGGCGTACTTAGCCAATTTCGCAGCGATGATAATAACAACTTTGCGACGCTCAGCGATTATTTTAGCGATAAAAGCTTACGCGTAGCAGGGCGATTAGATGCCACTTCCGAAGGATTGCTACTGCTAACCGCTGATGGGCAGGTTAATAAAGCCTTGACCCATCCACCCAAAGCCAATGCAGGCAAAAAACAAGGCAAAACCTACTGGATACAGGTAGAAGGCGATGCAAGCGATGCCCAGTTACAACAACTACAAACAGGGGTGCCACTCAAAGACGGTATCACCTTACCTGCCGAAGTTGTAAGGCTGAGCGAAGCACAAATTGCCGAGCATATTTGGCAAGCGTCTGACAAGATTGCTAAACGCAAAGTCACCACATGGCTCGCCATTACTATTTTTGAAGGTAAAAATCGTCAAGTACGTCGCATGGCGGCCCATGTGGGACTGCCCTGTTTGCGGCTGATTCGCATGGCATCAAGTGGCTTTAGCTTGGGAAATTTAGAGGTTGGCGCATCCACACAAATACCGCTATCACCTGCCGATTTAAAGCGACTGGGTGTCCAACCTTTATCCACAGCAACGACAACGCCACAATCGCGCAAAAAACCTCGCCTGTTAACGCCTAAATCGCTACAATCAAAGCACCCAACAAGCCGACGTAGGCAGCCATGAGCAGGCAGCCGTGAGTAGACAGATATAAGGAAACCGCTATGAGAAAACAGCCATGATCGGTTACATCTATCGTTTTTTTCAAAGCCGCCCTCGTCTACTGTTAGGGTTTGCCACCATGGTGGTGGTGTATTTTGGGTTATCGACGCTGGTTGGTCTATTGCCCAAAGATTGGACGTTGGCGGTAGCCTACGATAAATTGAAGTTTGTGACGCAATTTTTGCTGGCTTGGAATATCGGAATTTGGGTTTATTTACTGGCTATTTTTCGGATGATGTATAAAGCCGATCAACATGCAATTTTGGATAAAGCCCATGCTGAAGACGAAGGCACGGTGTTAATGCTGATTTTGGTTTTTGTCACAGCGATTGTCAGTATGCTAGCGATTGTCGTAGAGTTGGGCACGAGCAAGGACGCCAAAGGCGCTTTGATGCTGTTTCATATCGCGCTCACCGCCATGACGATTTTGACGGCCTGGCTGTTTATTCATACCATGTTTGCTATTCATTACACCCACGAGTATTTCTTGCTTAAAGAAGAAAAAAACACAGAAATGCTAGATTTTCCTAACGATGATGATCCCGCCTACTGGGATTTTTTATATTTTTCCTACATCATTGGCACATCTGGTCAAACAGCGGATGTCGCCTTCAACACCCAGCAAAGTCGAATCATCGGTACCATTCATTGTGTGTTATCATTTTTCTTTAATACCGCAATTTTAGCCTCATTAATCAATATGTCAGCGGGTCTAATCGGTTAAAGTTAAATAAGTCAGCTAAATGAGTCAGCCCAATACAGCTAAATGAGTCGGTCAATTCAAGTGAATACATCGTCAAAATCGCTTGCTGTATGAGGTATACTATCCTCGCTTGTGGTCCTCGTCTTAACATAAAGTGATAGGACTGTCATATCCCACTACGCTAATATCTCGCTACTTTATAACTAGGAAATTGTATGATCGCACAATATTTGATGGTCGATAACGCCCTGCTCGAGCAACTGCAAAATGCCACTGATACAGCGCGAACGGCGTTACTTGAAAGCATGAGTGAGCAGCCTCAAGCACAATTGGTAGATTTGGGCAAACTGTGGGACATCATCCATTTTGTGTTAACCAAACACAGCGCCACCCAACCTGTACCCGATGAGCCTGTCAGCGAGTTTGTGGTGGGTGTGGAAACTTTTAGCGACAATGAAGATGCCGATTTTATTGCTTTTACCCCGTGGGCACATATTGTCGAAATCGTTGATGTACTAGAACAAATTAACTTTAAAAAACGCTTAGAAAAAGTCTCAATGAAGTCACTACGTGAGCAAGCTATTTTCCCACCCAATATTTGGCAAGACAAAAAGGAAAACTTGGATAAAGAATTACTGGCTTCATATAATGAGTTATTGGCGTTTTATAATGACGCCTTAGACAATGGCGATAATATTGTGGTGAGTATTTTATAACGCCGATATAGTCCTTTTTTCATTTTTTGAACCAAAAAAGCACCTTATAAAAGGTGCTTTTTTTATCAATTCGCTGATGAAAATATCATCTAGCTTGACTTGAACTTCATTAGTTAACCGATTGTGGTGCAAGGATAATCATCTCTACACGGCGGTTTGGTTCATAGCTTGAGCCAAATTGTGTTGTCGCACCGCGACCAATAGCGCTGATACGGTTACCAGAGATGCCACGATTGACTAAGTAATTAGCGACTGCTGATGCACGGCGTTGTGATAACGCTTGGTTTCTATTTGCATCACCTTCCACTGAGGCGTAACCATTTACTTGAATGTTAGTTTGGTTATAGTCACGTAGTGTGGTAGCTACTTTGTCTAACGTATTATAGAAGTTAGGTAGAATAGTAGAATCACCAACGCGGAAAGTTATCGCTTCTGGGATAGACAAGTTAATGTTATTAGTCACTGGGTCACGTGTTACCGTCACGCCAGAACCTGCGGTTTCTGCACGAAGTTTAGCTTCTTGTTGCTGCATGTAGTAACCAACACCAGCACCTAGTACACCACCGATTGCCGCATCACGACCGGTTTTTTCACCGCCCGTTGCCTTTGAGACACCCGCACCTGCGGCTGCCCCTAATAGACCACCAATAAGCGCTTTATTGTCGGTAATGCCTGTTGTTGTCGTACCAGTTGGCGTTGTTGCACAACCTGTTAAGATAACACCTGATGCTAAAGTAGCTGCTAATAATTTAGTACGCATGAGTAATCTCCTTTGAATTCCTCTAGTTATAATGGCTTAGTTATAATTGCCACGCACCAACTTGTTGTTTTTATCTCATTTGCCAGATAAACCTGACAACACTCAGTTGCTTTGTGATTGAGCTCATTATGCAATAAACTTTTCCTTTATATGTAATGATTTGTCTTAAGGATGTTGTAGGATGGCATAATTTGTTACAAAATATTTTCAAGTATTCATTATTTATATTATTTATTCTTATATATTAAATGCTTTGTGATTTTGTTGAAAACTATGCTGCATAGTCAACCTATCATCTACAGATTATTCAATAACTTGTTAATTTTTAATAAAAATTTTTGACAATTAACTTTACTGGGATTTATAGCGTAGCATCGTTAAACTCGAAAGATTTGTGCTTGCCAGTGTATAAAAATTTATTAGTGAACATTTTTGACGTTTGCTAAACTAACACTTATTTTTACAATTAACGAAGCCAAATTAATGAAGCCAAGTATTTTTTCTTATGTCTCATTCAAATAAGCTTTTTTGAATAAGCTTTGTGGGAGCCAAATATGACAAATAACAATAAACCATCATTGCTCAAAAACACGTTCAACAAACTGCGTAAAACATCATTACCTTTGGCGCAAAACGCCAGCTTAGCGGTGGCGGCAGGCACCATTACCGGCAATTCAGTGCTGTTTAGTCTACCGCTTTGGGCGATGGGCGCGGTAAAAACATTAACGGGTCATACATTGGCAGATAAATCCGTGTTAAAAATAGCCAATCACTGGATCAATACCAACAATCGTTTGATTGACAACATCCTGCCCGATATTGATTTTCGCGTCAACCTGCCTGATGACTTATCGGTCGATGGCAAATATATTTTGCTGAGTAATCACCAATCTTGGGTCGATACCACTGTCATTCAATATATCAGTGAAAACCGACTGCCATTAACGCGATTTTTTGCCAAATACGAGCTACTGTATATCCCAATTGTGGGACAAGCGTTTTATTTTTTAGACTTTCCGATGATGAAACGCTACTCGAAGGCAGCGATTGCTAAAAATCCAGCGCTAGAAGACCGCGATATCATCGAAGCCAAACGCGCTTGTCAAAACTTACTCGACAAGCCTTTTACCTTACTTAACTTTATCGAAGGCACGCGGTTTACCCAAAAAAAACATGACTTGCAACAATCACCGTATCAACATTTGCTAAAACCCAAAGCGGGCGGCATTGCGCTTGCATTGGGTGCGTTAGGTGACGATTTAGACGCGGTGCTTGACATGACGATTGTGTATCCTGATGGTATTCCTACCTATCAGGATTTGTGGCAAGGTAATATCAAACGCATCGGGGTGGATATTCAAAAAATTGCATTGCCAGATGACTTGCTGCAGCGGCTCATGGATGGAAAATACCAACAGGATGAACAAACCAAAATAGATATGTACCGTTGGCTTGATGATGTTTGGCAGCAAAAAGATCAACGTATCCAAGCCATGCTCGATGATTTTACCCGTCATCCCTAGCAACACATTATTAGCGACACATGACTAATGACATATCACTAGTGACACTGCTAGTTAAAATCTCAGGTGAGTCATGCAAGGTATGACTTGCCTGCCTTGTCCTCATTCACATTTTTTGCGGTATTGACCCCATTTTGAGCACTTTTTTATGCCAACTGCTAATTTAGACCCAAAATCCAGCCCAACGCCAAGCTCGAATATTAGCCAACCGCTCGCTGCTCACCCTGCCAAACCCAGTCGTTGGCAGTTAGCCTACGATACCATCATGATGGTTGCCATCGTGTTGGACTTGCTGCTCATGGGGTTTGACACTTTGATGCTAAGTAGCTTTATGGCAAAAATAGCAAATTGGATGGGGTTTGTTGACAGTATCGTCAGTTATCAGCAAGGATGGCACGAGCCGCTCAAAGTGGCAGGGGGTCTGTTTACCATCTTTTTGGTAGCAGAGCTTGTGGTTCGCTGGTTGATTGCCATCGTCCAAAAACGCCATTACCGCTGGTTTTTCTTTCCATTCGTGCATTGGTATGAAGTGTTGGGCTGTGCACCGCAGCTGCGCGCATTGCGACTGCTGCGCGTTGGCGTGATTGGCTATCGGCTGCACGAACTTGGCTACAAAGTTTTGCCCGCCAGTTGGCTTGCGACAATCAAATTTTATTACCAAATGATTATGGAAGAGATTTCTGATCGGGTGATTTTAACTGCGATTGACAATATCCGCACCGAAATAAGCAACACCGATGGGCATTTGGTCAAAAACATCATCGACAAGCATCGGGATGACATCCAAAAGGTCATTGTCGAAGTGCTGCAGCAAGAGGCCACACCGTTATTACAATCCACGCCCGCCAATCCTGCCATCTTTGCCAAACCTTTGGCAGAACAAGTGGGCATTGCCATTCAGCAAGCGCTGACCGATACGCCCGAGCTGCACCGCATATTACGATTGATACCGATTGCAGGTAGTCTAATAGAAAACCAAATGCACAGCATCGGGCAACACATTGGGGAAAATCTGACATTAAGCTTGACCACTAACCTTACCAAACCGCAAACGCTCACGCTGATGTATGAAGAAATCGCCAAAAGCTTAGTACAAATTGACGTCACTAGCCCTGCGCTAGAAAAATTAATTAGCGATATTATTGATGATAGTTTGACGTCACTTGCCAACCAAGTTCGTATTCAACAATGGAAGCACCAAATACGCTGATTGAATCCACCGATCTGGCGCCGATAACCGCTATTCAACGCTTTTTTTATCGCCCTATTATGGCTTTGGTTGCCAAACAATAAATAGCGCGGTGAATGGTTGTTGTTTTAAATAATACTTGCTAATATGCGGTATGAATCGATTTTGATGTATAAAAAGTTATTATAAAAAGGTTTTTCATGACACAGCCCGCTGCCCTTGACTTGACCCAAGATAGTTCCTCACAAAACTTACAAAGCGTATCTAACCTATCAGAGCAGGATTCACCGCAAAGTCAGCAGCTAGCCAACCCATTACCCACCGACCCTGTAGCCACTAGCGTGAAACTTACGGGCAGACTACTGAACTTTACCCGCCTACATATTGAAGGCAATGATATCAAAGTAATTTTGACAAAGATTGCACAAAAGCTAGGCCGTCAACGTCAGTCTAACTTACCGGTGATTGTCAGTTGTCAACAGCCATTAAATTTAGCGCAGCTTTGGGGCGGCTTATGGGTGCTAGGGTTACAGCCGATTGGGTTGGTCACAGGCGCCAATGATACCCAAGCCAATGAGCTTCGCATTGCCATTTTTCCAACGGATGGGCAGCGTATTGACGGCAAAGCACCAAAAAATTTGGCGACGGGTAGTGAGCAAAAATCAAACAGCACAGCCAATACTCCATCCTCTCAGCACGTTGCGCAGTCCCCTAACCAATCACCCGCATCCGACAGTCAAGCGACTCAGCGACAAAGCCAAACCGCCAGTGATATCGTAACCAATAAAACCGCAAGCAATGAGACCACAAGTAATGATACTGGAGCTGCACCTGAAAAATTTGTCGCCTCACCGCATCACCAATCGCAGCTTGAAGGCGATTTGGTGCATAATCAAATGTTGCGCTCAGGTCAAAGTATCAACCACGTTGGTGGCGACGTGATTTTGACCAAAGGCATTAATGCCGGCGCGGAAGCGATTACCGATTATAGCCTACACGTGTATGGCAAAGCCGAAGGGCGATTGGTCGCAGGAGCGACGGGTGACACCAATGCCAAAATATTCTGTTTGCGTTTTAACCCGTCACTGGTATCAGTTGCAGGGACTTATTGCCTAAAAGAAAATATTCCCACTGAGTATTTGGATAAAGCGGTACAAGTCAGCTACTTGGATGGACAAGGTTTGGTGTTTGAGTTGATGGAATAACAATCACCTAAACAACCACTTATACCACAATCTAGGCAAAAATCGTCAATCTGTCGATTAACTTCGAAAAGTTTTTTATGCTAAACTAGTCCAATTAACCAAATTTAGGCTAACTAAAATTTAAGTCTTAATTTTTAACGATTTACGTTAATTTATATCCGTATTTTTCAAACCAGTTTAGCGTGAATGTGTGTATGGCTTGAATGATTCAATACTGCCTCACTGACACCGTGCTATGAATAGGAGTATGCCAAAGTGGCAAAAATCGTTGTTGTAACTTCAGGAAAAGGCGGGGTAGGTAAAACCACCACCAGTGCCTCTTTCGCTACGGGTCTCGCCGTTCGCGGCTTTAAAACTGTGGTGATTGACTTTGACGTGGGTCTTAGAAACCTTGACCTCATTATGGGCTGTGAAAACCGCATCGTGTATGACTTTGTTGATGTTATCTCAGGGAACGCGCGCCTGTCACAAGCGTTGGTAAAAGACAAACAACTCAATAACTTGTTTATCTTACCTGCCAGCCAAACGCGCGACAAAGACGCCTTGACAGATGAAGGAGTCGCCGAAGTCATTAATGAGTTAGCCAAACAATTTGACTATATCGTGTGTGACTCGCCCGCTGGTATCGAGCGCGGTGCCCAGCTCGCTATGTACCATGCCGATGAAGCCATCATCGTGACCAACCCAGAAATCTCATCGGTGCGTGACTCAGACCGTATCATTGGTATTTTGCAAAGCCGTACCAAAAAAGTTGAAGAAGGTACAGGCGTGGTACGCGAGCACTTGGTCATCAACCGCTACAACGCTGAGCGTGCTGAGCGCGGTGAAATGATGGATATTAATAGCATCTCTAATGACATCCTAAAAGTGCCACTACTTGGCGTGATTCCTGAAAGCAATAGCGTACTTGAGGCATCAAACCAAGGTGTCCCTGTGGTGCTAGATCAAAATTCAAAAGCCGGTCAAACTTATGATGACATGGTCGCTCGTTTCTTGGGGGAAGAACGTCCCTATCGCCATATCGAGGTGAAGAAGAAAAGCTTCCTACAACGCTGGTTTGGAGGTTAGGCTATGGGATTTTGGAGTAATTTATTTGGCGGTGAGCAAAAGTCAAACAGTGCCAATACTGCCGCAGAGCGCCTAAAGGTCATCGTTGCCAGCGAAAACCGCTTGCACAATCGGTTAACCCCAGAGCGTATCGAAAAAATGAAACGTGAGATTTTGGCCGTGGTCAATACCTACGTGTCAGGTGTCAACATTGATGACGTCAATATTCAACATCACAATGAAGCGAACATGGAAGTATTGGAGATGAATATCAGCTTGCCTGATAGTACACGCCAATAATTCATATTGCGCTTAATCTAGATTGTTTTTAATCTAGCTTGCTTTTAAAAAATTGTTACTAAAAAGCCCATCATACATGGGCTTTTTTATACTATCAGCTAACTTAGCGCATACGGCGAATCAAATGGTCTTTTTGGATAAATTGGTGATACAGCGCGCCGATGATATGCAAAGCCGTGAACACCAGCAGCAACGTCCACAACAGATTTTTATGAATTTTTTCCAACGTGCCTGACAAATCACTGTTTTCACTGACAAAGGCTGGGATATCAAATAGCCCAAACATACTCACCCCTTCCCCATCAAACATGACAGACAACCAGCCCGCTAAAGGCATGGCAAGTAAAATCAAGTACAGTGCTAAATGGGTTAAATGCGATAGTTTATTTTGCCATTTTGGCATCGGCACATCGGCAGGTGCTTTGGTAACAAAACGGTTGATAATACGCCCTACTGTCCAAAATAACACACTGAGTCCAAACGCTTTATGCAAATCAAAATAGGTAAAGTCAGTTGCATCTTCATTCAGCTCAATCATTGCCCAAGTTGCAATCAACAATACCACGCTAATCCAATGGAAAATACGTGACGATAGCGACCATTTGTTGATACCGTGTGGGGCAATCGGCTGTGGCGCTTCATTTGCAGGAAATAATGCCATAATGAATTTTACCTTATCATGATTTGTTTTGGGTTATTCTAGCAATGTTTGGGCAAAATAAAAGTAACAGACTGTTGGCAAAATAGCACAAAAGCGGACTGGGTCTAACTATCTAAATCCACCAAGAAATGCGAGAGCTTGTCCAAATCTGGCACTACACATAGCTCACCTGCCAACATGACTGGCTGAAAAATATAGGCGTGCTGTAGGCTGTAGTCTGCCAAATTCGGTGCACGTGAACTCTCAACGACCTCATCATCTGGCGCGTTTAAGGCGGTTAATAAGTCAGGATAGTTAGTCGCTAATTCAGCTTGGTAAGTGGCGTCATCAGCGTCTTTGAGATCAGCAATACGCACAGAATGGAAAGTCACTTCGCCGTGAATTTGCAAGGCAAGACGATGAATATCGGTGACGCTTTCTAACACCACTAAGTGGGTGGGCTGCTCATCTTTTGGCAACAAGTGATACACTGACACTTCTTGACCGCGCCAAATATAATTCCAAATGCGCTCATCATAGTTATCAATGCTCAAAATCAAGGCTTGCGGCACAATCCAGTCAGGCGAACTGCTAGAAGGAATTCGAGCAATGGTTAATTGACCTGTGGTGATACTTAGGACGCCTACATCTTCATCTTGCTTAAAGTAACGGTTTAACTCGTTTGCCATGGCTTGCTCATTTTAGTGATTAATAAGAAATTTAGCGGTCGCTACCAGCCTATAGCATTAGCCACACAAGGCGATTAGCTGCTCAGCTAACTGCTTAGGGGTGCCAACAAAAGTAACTTGATTGCTTTCAATCATGCTTTGTGGCTGACTGGCGCAGGTGCTGCTATCAGGGGTTTGTGCCCAAATAATACTGCCATTTTTTTTGACCGTCGCTGCCGCATCACTACCATCATTGCCCATACCGGAGAACACGATAGTGATTAAGTTGTTGCCAAACGCTTCGCTGCAATTACGCATGACCTCACTGATTGGGGGTTTGTAACTGCCTTGCCAAGGTTTGCGCTGCAAAATTACCCGTCCATTGGAATCACACACCACGCTGTGGTCAATCGGTAAAATCAAACAACGCCCTGACAATAATTTTTGGGTATTGGTCACTATGTCACAGCGCCACTCGTTGTGACGATTTAAAATTCTTGGCAAGGTGTTGAGCATATTTTGGTTGAAGTGCTGCGCTAGTAACAGGGATACTGGCAAATCTTCGGGCAAATTATCTAAAAATTCCTTAATGGCGAGCGGTCCGCCCATTGATGCTGCGAGCAATACCACATATTTCCACGGTTTGATTTCACGCTTGGCAGCCTCATAGTGCGCTAGCAAATCGCTACGTTCTAGCATTATAGCGATTTTTCGCTTGAGTTGGCGTTGCCATTTGGCATATAACAGACTTTCATTGATATAAGGTGCCGTGACAAAGCCCAGTAATACAATCTTAGTCAAATTGACATTCAGCTGTTTTTCAACATT
Organism: Moraxella sp. CTOTU47579; assembly: GCF_032004885.1. Lineage (NCBI taxonomy): Bacteria > Pseudomonadati > Pseudomonadota > Gammaproteobacteria > Moraxellales > Moraxellaceae > Moraxella > Moraxella sp. CTOTU47579. Next base: position 84,151 of record NZ_DALZOJ010000002.1, on the reverse strand, counting down.
TTGAATGACTGCGTAATCATCTTGGGTATCGACTAGCCATACATCCACTTTTTGCTGAAAATGTTTTTCGGTCAGCTGTGACGCTACCAAGCATTCCACGATTTCAAATCCCCATGAACGAATAGTATCGCTAAAGGCAAGCCGTTGCTGATTTTCCTCAGCAACGATAAAAAATCGCAGCGGCGGTGAGTGCTTTGACAGCATGAATGATTGTATCCTTTACATGGTCGGCTTAGTCAGTTTTTGCTTGTTGGGTAAAGCGCGCTAACGTGTCTAACAGCATTTGTTCTTGGAATGGTTTACCCATGTATTCATTTACCCCGATACCAAACGCCCGTTCACGGTGTTTTTCACCGGTACGCGATGTAATCATGACGATAGGGATATGCTGGAGTCGTGGGTTATGGCGAATATGGTTGGCGACTTCAAAGCCGTCCATACGTGGCATCTCAATATCCAATACAATGACTTCCGGTAGCATTTCTTGCAGTTTTTCTAGCGCATCAATACCATCCGTTGCCACTTGGGCATCATAGCCGTTACGCTCCAGTAGGCGCGAGGTGACTTTACGTACGGTTACTGAGTCATCCACAATTAGTACCACGGGTTTGTGCGCTTGTTTGACCGACTTATTGGCTTTTTGCTGCTCGACTTTGGCGATATTGCTGACATTACGCATCAATGCCACCAAGTCAAGAATGAGCATGACCGAACCATCCCCCATGATGGTAGCAGCCGAAATTCCATCGATATGTGAGAGCTGACGACCGAGTGGTTTGACGACCACTTCAATACGAGAGCCTGCAATCATATCCACTTGCAGCGCCATGCGCTGACCTAAGTCAGTACGAATAATAATCACGGGTACGCTGCTTGACTGGTGCGCTAGTGCATCCACCGGGTCGCTACCGTATAAAATCTGATTGAGATAGCGCAGACGATAGGCTTGTTCATCGATATTGATACTATCGGCATTGGTGGTATAAAAATTAGCAATCGCATCGATATTGACCCGCATCACACGTTCAATTTGCACCAATGGTACAGCAAAGTATTTATCCCCTGCCCTAACCATCAAGGCATCAGACACCGCAACTGTCAATGGTAAACGCATGGTAAAGCGTGAGCCTCTACCACTTTCAGAATCGACGGTGACTACACCACCCAGCTGTTTGACCTCACTTTGTACCACATCCATACCCACACCACGGCCTGAGATTTGTGATACAGATTTGGCGGTGGACAGACCTGCGTTAAAGATATATTGCATGATATCAAGTGTTTTTAGACTGCTATCTTTGGCAGAAATCAAGCCTTGCTCAATCGCTTTTTCGCGTACCGCATTCACATTAATACCGCGCCCATCATCGATTAAGTTAATAACAATTTCACCACCTTCACGCAGCACTTCAAGCGTGATTAAGCCTGTTCTTGATTTACCACTCTCAATACGTTCTTGCGATTTTTCGATACCATGGTCAACGGCGTTACGTAGCATATGCTCAAGCGGTGAGGTAATACGCTCAAGGATATTACGGTCAATTTCACCTTCATCGTTTAGGATTCGTAGTTCAACAGACTTGCCAAGCTCGGTGGCTGTTTGACGGACGACCCGTTGCAGACGTGGCGTGATACGCGAGAATGGCACAGTACGTGAATCCATCAACCCTTCTTGCAAATCGGACTGGGTGCGTGATAATTGCAGTAGCAAGTTTTCGGTTTCACGGGTTTTATCGAGCATGGTCGTTTTGATGTCTAACAAGTCCGATGCCGATTCCGAGAGCGATTTTGACAGTTGGTTGAGCGCTGAATATTGGTCCATCTCTAACGGGTCAAAGTCATTTTCTAACGCATGTTCATCACCAATTTGTGACAAAATTTGAATCTCAAGCTCAGTTTCCATACGGCGTAGCTGATCTGCTAGACGCTGTACGGTTGCGCCCATCTCTTCGATATTGTTTGATAGACTCGATATACCCATCTCAATTCGTGAGCGGTTGATCGCGGACTCACCTGATAGGTTAATCATACGCTCCATGGTACTTGCAGAAATCCTAAGCGTCTCAGCATTAAGGCTCGATTGATCTTGCTCAGATTCAAAGTTACCCGTCATCAGCGGCATGACGCTTAGGTCGCGCTGTTTGACTTCTAACGTGTCTTGCCCGAGACTACTGCGATAGATATCAATTTGTTCAATTTGGCTGGTGAGGTTAACATTGGGGATTTCTTTTAAGCTATCAGGCTTTCGCGAGAATTGTTGCAGCGCTGCAACCAACGCCACCGGCGTTTGTGGGTTAAATTTATTTTCTAATACATAAATCGCACTTGCTAACCAGTCATGACACACCGCCAATAGGTTACCAATCATCCGAGTGGCAGGTTTGCGGCGGCTGCCTAGCTCTTCGTAGATGGTTTCCATTTCGTGCGCTAATGTAGCAATCCCTTCTGCACCGACCATTCTTGCGCCACCTTTGATGGTGTGCAATTCACGTTGCAAGGCTTGTAATGCTGCAAGATCACTGTTATTACTACGGAACTCTTGTAAATGCAGGCTGCTGCTATCAATCAGCTCTTTGGCTTCTTCAAGATACACTTTTAAGATATCTTCGTCAGGCTCTTGACCTTTCCAAGTCTCTAAACGACGCTCTTCAAAGTTGTTAATAATTTCTTCGATGTAGAGTGGATCATTTTTCGCAAGTGCGCTATCACCCTCTTTGGCAGGTTGTTTTTGCTCTATCGACTCTTCAGGATTGGCTTCAACAATCAGTGGCACCGCAAATACCAAGTCCCGACTTTGTACTGTGCCGGCGATGACCTCATCGATTTGGCGGGCAAAATCTGTGGCTTCAAAAGAGCGACTAAATTGTCGAACTTGCTTGAGCTGTGAGGCAATGGTTTCATGCAGTTTTTGTAGCAATGAAGCGGTATCGGTATCACTAGGTAAAATACCTTTGTCAATGGCGTCATACACTTGCTCACCACGTAGCGCCATCTCGACAATACTCGATACCCCGATTAGCTCTGCACCCCCTTTTAAAATGTGCATATAATTAGCTAGTTCTTTGACCACCGCTAAATTGCTAAGGTTATTGAGCCATTGGTTGTAGTAATTTTGCATATCGGGCTGAATGGTTTGCACTTCATCCAAGAAAATCTGCAACAGTTCATCGTCGGTAGCGATTGTCTGGTACTCGATAGCATCCATCTCAGCTTGGTACTGACTTTTTGCCAATAATTTTCTTAAGCTTTCAATCGCCTCTTCATTGATATTGACGCGCAGTCCTGCTGCAATGGCGTCAAACATATTGATGAGCTGATTGTGTACGCCCACTAAGGCATCATAAATGTCTTCATTTTTGGCAAATTGCGGATAATCAGCGAGTTTTTTATAGGCAAACTGTAAGGTGCTTGGAATGATAAAATAACTCAAACCTTCAGTCGCTTGCGCAAGCCTTGAGGCTTGTTGTTCAAGCTGCTCGGCATAAGCAATAACTTGTTCACTCTCACCAGCAAACTTAGCCTGTGCTTGCTGATCGGCATCTAGTAAGTCATCAATCCCAAGCGCCATCAAGTCTTTGACCGTCAGTTTTGTGCTTTCATAAGATTCAGTATTGGCATCTGTTAGCCGTTCAATCAAGTCGGCAACAATGTCAGTGTTATCTTCCACCACCGTCACATCATGATGGATTTTATGCTCATCAATGTAGGTTTGCAGTAGATCTTTGGCCTCTTGCAAGGTCAATAACTGGCTAGCAGTAAGCGGCATTTCATTATGTAATAAGTCGCCCAGTGCTTCTTCTACCGCCGCGCTTAAGCGATAAACATTGTTGAGTTCAATCAGCGCTGCGCCACCACGCAAGGTATGGAATGCACGTAATATGGCATCAGGCACATGCGTTGCAGGTTCACCCAAATGGTGGGTGATAAAGTTATCAATATCGACCAATAACTCGTCTGCTTCTTCAATAAATACGTCATCAGCGACATCCATTTCACTACTGATGTCACTAATGCCACTGACATTCTGTGGCGCTTGAGTTTGGGCGGTGGCGTTAGTAGACGAAAGCGCCGCATCAGTGTGTGGCGCACTTGAGTGTGACGCACTTGGCGAAGCTGCTGCCTGTCCCGCGAAAGCGGATAAGGCTTGATGATAGCTAAAGCTGTCGCCATGTTTTTTGGCATAGCTATTAGCGACGGCTTGCCATAATTGAATCACTGCGGGATAATCTGTACGATTTTGGGCAAAAATCGTGATGAGCCCGCCAAATGCCTCAATGACATCACCAACTAGACGTAAAACCCCCTCGTCTACTGTTATGGTATGGTCAAGCACGCGATTGAGCATGTTCTCAATCGACCAGGCAAGCTCGCCTAGCTGATTGGCGCCAACCATGCGACCTGAGCCTTTTAAGGTATGAAAACCTCGGCGGATTTCTTTTAAGGTATCAAAATCATTGGGCTTAGCTTGCCAAGCTTGGTTAAGCGGTGCAATTGTCTCAATCACTTCATTGGCTTCTTCGATGTAGATTTCTTGAATATCGGGATCGCTGACTGCATCTGTAATCGTCGTTAGCTGCTCATATTCGCGAGCCACCACTTCAGGTAAGGCATAAATATCCCCTGTGGTTGATGGCGCAGTGTCGCTCGCAGCTTCATTGCCTTGAGCCACATTATCACTGTCTTTAGCCACACTAGCACTGACTGGTACAAGGCTATTTAAGCCATTGGTTTCTGACAGACCTGTATTAATCGGCTGCTGCTGTAATAGATTAGTCGCTTGCAATACCGTAACCGCAGGGTCAATACTTGGCGCCCGCTGCTGCTGAAAATCTTCAACCAGTGTCGGCAGTTTGCGATGGGTATCTTTGATAAAGCCCACTAACGCATCACTAACCGCTAAAGTGCCATCTAGCACACGGTTGAGCATGTTTTCTACCGCCCAACACATCTCACCAATTTGATGAGCGCCGACCATACGACCTGAGCCTTTTAAGGTATGAAAACCTCGGCGGATATCTTTGAGCGCGACTAATTCACGGGTATCCACTTCCCATACGGGAATTTGCTCACCCAACTCAGCGAGGACTTCTTGCGCCTCTTCAATGAAAATGTCTCGGATATCTTCATCCATACTATAGTCATCATCTTTGAGGGCTTGCCTTGCAACCGCCAGCGCTTGCGATTCTTGCACGCCAGGCATTTGCATCATAGGCGTTTGCGTGGCAGCCGTTTGCGTGGCAGGTATTTGCGTGATAGACGCTTCTCCAGCAGTAGCTACCCCTTGTGATAGTGATTTAATATCACTGGCAATACGTTCGCCTTCATCATCGTAAATCACCGTATCTCTGCCAAAGTGCTTGGTGGGTGCTACCACTTCAGCGGCGGTTAATGGCGTTTCGATTAAACGATTAAGCAATAAATTAGCGCGGTTAAGCTGTGTTTGGGTTTGATCCAAAAATTCTTCATTGACAGACTGATTGGATAAATAATCCAAAAATAGCTCAAAGCGGGCAATCATGTCGGCGATGGCATCACTCGCTTCCCAGCTTAATACATCTACCGAATTTTTATGGATACGGCTAAATAATAAGCGAATCTGTTCGACCAATTCTTTGGGACGTGTTAAGCCTAATGCCCCAAAAACTTGAATGGTGTCAATCAATTCGTCATTGACTGTTAACTTATTTAAATCACGGGTTTGGATATATTGATTAAACGAGCGCTTGATATTTTCAACATGCACGCGCGTTTGCCGCACCGCTTCATTTTGCGGATTGCTGGCATAGGCAAAATGCTGTAAGCCAATTTGGCTATCAAGGGTTTCAACCGTTGACAACAACTGGCTATAAAAATCTTGCAGCTGGCGTTCTACCTGCCAACTGAGTGATGACGCCATAAAGGTATCTTGCGTCATCAAGCGCACGTCGTCGATAATTTGCGCCACTTGGTTTTCATAAAACACCCAACCGCGATTTGCTAAACTATTTTTGACCGATTCAAGCATCGGCAAAATGGTGAGCGGTTCATGCACTTGATAAATAATTTTTTCAAGTTTTTCTAATACTTGACTAAATAGATTATCAAGCGTGTCACTACTATTGATATCTAAGCTTGATAGCAGGGCTTTAGCGTCATGCGATTTATGGGTTAACGCATTGAGCGCTAATAACACATCAACTGCCAGACGAGACACGGTAATATCAGGGGTGAGAGTCAAATCATGCGTCAGCATCAATGACAGACTGTTTAATAGCGAAGCATAAGCGGTTGGTGCAGGCTGCTCATTGAGGGTTAGGTTATTGCACCACACTGCGACCAACTGCCAAAATTGACGCCAAGCAGGATTGATAGAAGCCTGGGATAAATAGCCAGCAACCTTGGTCAGCGCATCTAAATGTTTACTGTCGTTGGTCGCGTTTTGTAGTAGTTGCAAACTGGTATAACGCCAGACTTTGAGTAACTCATCGGCTTGGGCACTATCCCATGGGTGTTTGATGTCTGGCGTGGGTAATTGGCTTAAAAATAATAAAGTATTGTCTGTGGCAGCTTGGATGGGCTCATAAGATGATGCTATGCCAAGCAATTGCTCAAAATAAGCGATTCGGTCATTGACCCAGTCGGTATGAATCTGCTGTTTAGCTTGTACTTGTTCAATATCAAATTGCAGCAACCTCACCGCATGGCTGATTTGACTAAAATACTGCGGGGATAAAGTTTCTTGCTGAATGGCGATAGTGGTTTTATCAAGCGTTTTTGCCAGTTTTGATAAGGCTGGCTGGTTGGCAAGCGCGAGTGCACCGGTGATTTGGTGCAAATGTTGACCGATTAACTGCCACGCTGGCTGCGTGTCCTGTCGTTGTAGCAACTGGTTAAGTTCACCAAATACGTCTTTTAAAACCGGCATCAACCAGTCTAAGGCGATCAAATTACGTTGTTTACTCATACCATATTCCTAGTACAACGACTGTCAAAAACGATGACGATTTTTCTCGATGTTAAGTTAGCTGTAACGCAGTCGTTTATTAATTTCTTATATCACTTAAAATAACTTACCCGCTGTCTGGCGTCAACTCAGGTTGATAGCTTTTATAACCTTCAATATTGACTTCACTGATTAGCGCTCAATATTTGCCACTGCTTTGAGCCAATCTGGGGCAACCGTTTTGCAATAGCCATTGATTGTCGGTACGGCAATTTGCTGTAAATCTGGATCACTAAACACCAGACTTTCACCTGCGCCTAATAACAAAACACCATCATCCGCCAAATAACGGGCTAAATAACGCACGATGTCACGCTGCTCAAATTGCCGAAAATAAATTAACACATTGTTGCAGACAATCATTTGGCATTGACCTGCCTCTAGAGGAATCGATTGCTGAGCATCGACTAAATTTTTGCTAAAAAACTTCAATTGCGATTTTATTGTAGGGATTAGCGTAAATTTATCCCTACCAACGTCTTTAAGATAGTGATGATACAGAGCAGGAATAAACGGTTTTTGCGCGTTGTCATAGTTGCCAAGCGTTGCATCAATCAATGATTGCTGGTGAAAATCTGAGCCAAACACCTGATAAACTTGCATCCCATCCAAGGCATTTTCTAGACATAGTGTAATCGTGACTGCCTCCTGCCCTGTCGAACACCCCACACTCCACGCTGTAAAACTATGTTGTTGGTTTTGTGGCTGCAAATGCCATGCGTTGGCAACTGCTTCAGCAAATGCAAAAGTAGGTAAATGCCGAAAAAACTGGGTTCTAGGAATCAATATATCATCGATTAGCTGATGATAGATAGTAGTATTCTGCACAATTGTCTGTAATAACGCCGTACTGTCAAGCGCATTGCGCCGCATATGCCGCTCAATGATACCTTTTACCCAGTTGTTCTGAGACTTTGGTAGGATAAAACCCACTTGGTGTTCAACATAGTTGAGCCACAGTGACAATGCTTGCTCAGATAGATGGTATTGTTGCATAAAAGTTATTTAGTCTTACCTCTAGCCTAGTTGTTATCGGTGAATAACTTATTATCGGTACGTGACTTGGCATTAAAAAATCTCAATTAGTGATTAAAACAACCGCGTCCAACTCCTCATCTAACACCCATACCCTTGTTTACTACTTATAATTCATCTAACAGTCATAAAAAGAAAGGTGGTAAAAACCACCCTTTACTTTTAGCTAACTGTTGATTACTAAGCCTAATTAAGCATTAGCCATTAAGCGCTTGCTAAAGCATCATCTGGCAATTTAAAGCCCGATACTGATTCTTGAAGCGCCGCCGCCATTTCATTAAGCTGACCGATTGAACGAGCGGCTGCCATGGTACCTGAGGTGGTTTGCGAGGTAATATCTTGAATGACGTTCATCGTATTTGAAATATGACCCGCCGAGGCTGCCTGCTGACGCGCAGCATTCGAGATACTCTGAATCAATGATGCCAAGTTGTTAGATACAGTTTGTACTTCTTCAAGCGCCTCACCCGCGTCTTTTGCAAGTTTTGCACCGCGTACAACTTCTGCGGTGGTTGATTCCATCGACATCACCGCTTCGTTCGTATCTGCCTGAATGGTTTTAACCAGTGTTTCAATCTGTTTGGTCGCTGTGGCTGAACGTTCTGCTAGGCGCTGTACCTCGTCAGCAACAACCGCAAAACCACGACCTGCTTCACCCGCCATCGATGCCTGAATTGCTGCATTCAACGCCAGGATGTTGGTTTGGTCAGCAATGTCATTAATCAGTCCAACGATATCGCCAATCTCTTGCGATGATTCACCGAGGCGCTTAATACGTTTTGAGGTTTCTTGAATCTGGTCACGAATGGTATTCATACCATCGATGGTACGTTGTACCACTTCTGCCCCGTTATAGGCAATCGCAACCGAACGGTCCGCAACCGCAGCAGATTCGGCGGCATTTGAAGATACTTGGTCAATAGACACCGCCATCTCATTAATCGCTGCAGAGGCTCCCGCAATCTCTTGCGCTTGGCTTTCAGAGGCTTGGGCTAGTTCAACTGCCGTTGCCTGGGTTTGGTCAGAGGCGCGAGCGACTCGCTCTGCGGTGACGTTAATCGCAGAAACCAGTTGACGCAATTGGTCAATTGCAAAGTTGACCGAGTCTGCAATCGCACCTGTAAAGTCTTCTGATACCGTTGCGTTCACGGTCAAGTCACCTTCCGCCAAGTCACCTAACTCATCAAGCAAACGCAAAATCGCCATTTGGTTACGTTCGTTTTCTTCTTGGATTCTGCGGGCACGTTCAGATTCAACCTCCATCTCATGACGCTGACGCAGCGTTTCACGCTCACCTTCTACCATTTCGCGATGGGTTTTGGCACTAATCTGGCGGGTCAAAAAGTAAATCGCCCCAATGACGCCTAATACAATCAAAATAGAGGGCAACCAAATCGTCAAAAAATTATGGGCAACACTATTCTGTTGACGTACCAAAATCAGCAATTGGTAGAGTCGATAAATAAATGCCAAACTAGCAACACCACCACAGATACTTGCCCAAATAATCCAGTTGGTTGAGCCCCCTCTATTCAAACGATAATTACTCTTGCCAGGCCCGACCGCGACAGGGGAGTTGGTATTGGTACTTAGGGTCGAAGTTTTAGTATCCATGATATGGTAAACCCTCAATTGTTTTAATGAGTTAGAAAATTAGGTTATAACGCTGCTTCTAAATAACGCGTGTCTTGCGCCAATAAGCTTGGCATAAACACATACCAAATCTGCTCGTTTTGTCTAAAACGACCATGCGTATACTGCGCGAGCGGCGAATCGTTCGGCATCTCGATAGGCTGATATTGCCCACGACTAAAGGTTTGGATACCCAATACCTCATCAACTTGTAAGCCACTAAAGAGCTTTGGTTGATCAATCAACAAAATCTTTTGATTGCCTGATTGATAGTTTAAGCCTGATGGATGTAAACCTAAGAAGTTCGACAAATTGGTAATCGGTAATAACCGTCCCCGAACATTGGCAATCCCTAGTAGCCAAGGTTTTGACAAAGGCACCGAGGTATAGGCAGGCAGAGATAGTACCTCAGCCACATCACCGAGTGGGGCTACCAAGTGGTGGCCACCTAGCGAAAACGCGACCCCTAGCCACTGATTTCTTTGGTCAAAGTGAGTACCTTTTTGTCGTTTGATACCGCGGTTAGCGAGTCTTAAAAGCTCGATAAAGCCGTTTGAGGACACGAAACCTACTCCATCACGGCGCAGATTACAGTGATTAATGCTTCTTCTGTAATCGGCTTACTTAGATAATCCCGGGCACCTTGGCGCTTGCCCCATACACGGTCAGTTTCTTGATTTTTAGTACTGATGATAACAACAGGGATATGACTGGTTTTTGGGTCACGGGTAAGTTTGCGGGTCGCTTGAAAGCCGTTCATCTCTGGCATGACCACATCCATCAAAATCACATCTGGGAAAAACTCATTGGCTTTTTGAATCCCATCCTCGCCTGTATGCGCTTCAATGACTTCGTGCTGATGACGAGTCAAAATATCTCGAAATTTTGCCATTTCTGATGGTGAATCATCAACTACTAAGATTTTGGCCATACACTTACCCTTTTACCTAATTATTGATTGCATTAATATTTTACTGTTTTGTATGTCGGTGGGAATAAAAACCCAACAGCACAACGGTTAAACTAAACACGCATCCCAAATCTACGTCTAGCTAGGTTGCAATCTGGGCTTATATTTCAGTCATATCGAGTGATTGCAGACTTTAGGGGTTAACAACAGTTGCAAGCAATGGCATGCTGTTTAGCTTCAACCTAGCGCATGAAGAAGCACAGCGCATTAAGACGCAGGACGATGACGCTCAATGGTATCAAATAGCTCTTCTTTACTAAATGGTTTGGTCAAGTACTCATCTGAGCCGACGATACGACCGCGCGCTTTATCAAACAAGCCATCTTTTGATGACAGCATAATCACGGGCGTGGCAGCAAAATCTGCGTTGTTTTTGATTAGTGAACAAGTCTGATAACCGTCGAGGCGTGGCATCATGATATCGACAAAAATCAAATCTGGGTTGGTATCCGCAATTTTTGCCAACGCATCAAAGCCATCAACGGCAGTAGTCACCTCACAGCCTGCTTTGGCAAGTAACGTCTCTGCGGTACGACGAATGGTTTTTGAATCGTCAATAATCATGACTTTTAGGCCTTCAAAATTTGCATCCATAATATTTTCCTAATGGTTGTTTCGCTACGATTTTGCTACCCATTGTCCTATAGCGATTGCTCAAAACTTTAAGTTATAGGCGTTGGGGCAACTATCAAATGATGCCTCAACCCTCAAAAGCAACTGGTACAATTTTTGACAATTAAACAAAGCTATTCTAAATAATTTTTATAAGATATAACAAATATTTCATACAGTATAGTTACAAACCAACTGTATGGTGATATTTTTAAAATACTACCATACTTTTTTGCTGCAAAGTATGCTTAAATCGATGCACTTACCGTTCATTTTTAACATCCTATGATGATTCAGGTCTGATCTATTGACTGCTTTGTAGATTGCCCATACACCCATGTTAATATGCACGGATTCCATGATGCTAGTGACACATCTTGAGATAAGCTTAGAAAAGTTTATTGCACTGGCTATTTCTACATCGTTTGATATTTTTTTAAGTTGATTGTTTGCGCTGAGGACGTCTCATTCATGATAACACCGAAGTTTATCACCAAAGTTCTACCATTAAGCCTAGCCGTGGCTAGCGCTGTTATTAGTTTGAGCGGTTGCCAAAAACAGCAAAACGATAGCAAAAGCCCGTTGTCAACCCAAAAGACCCAAATCACCACCGCGTCAGCCACCACGCAAATCGCCAATAACGAGATTCAGCTATTAGCGGCCGATGTCATCACCGCCAAAGCAGACCGATTTGAACCGAGTGTCACCGTGACAGGGACGCTGCAGCCTTCAGACCACACAGTGGTGCAATCAACCGTGAATGCGCAAGTGCAGCAAGTGCTCGCTGATGTGGGTAAAACCGTGGCAAAAGGTGAGCCACTGGTGCGACTTGATATCAGTGATAGTAAAAACCAACTCGCTCAAGCGCAAGCCGATGTTGCTGCCGCCCAAGCACAGGCCATCGTCGCCAATAAACTTGCTGAGCGCAACAAAATTTTGCTCGAGCAAGGCTTTGTCTCACAAATAGAGTATGAGCGTAGTGTGGCAGACAGCATTGCGCAGCGTGAATCCATCAAAGCCAAACAAGCCCAATTAAGTAGTGCACAAAAAATGTTTGGTGATACCACGATTTATGCCCCTACCACTGGGATTGTCAGCAGCCGCAGCGTCAATGTCGGACAGGTAGTCACGCAAAACCAAGCCTTGATGGAAATCATTGACCCCAATAAACTTGAGTTTGCCGCCAATGTGCCTAGCGAAGCACAAACACAGCTACAACTTGGTCAACAAGTGCCTTTTACTATTAGTAATCAAACCAATCAGTATATTGGACAAATTAGCCGCATTTCTCCCCAAGTCGATGCCGCCACTCGCCAACTGACGATTTATATAGCGGTTAAGCCTTCTCAGCGTAATCGTGGACTTCGACCGGGCATGTATGCCACAGGCAAGCTTAATTATGGGGTTGCACAAGTTGGGGTATTGGTGCCTATGTCAGCGGTGGTGCTTGAGTCAAAAGCCCTCGAATCTGGAGCAAAAGGCGCAGCCAATAAACCCACCGACCAATCCGCCACAAATCCAACCTTAGAAGCTGGCACGATTTTGGTAGTCAGTAAAGACAATGTGATTACCAAACAGCCTATCAAGGTACTCAAACACCTTGACGATACCAGTCAGTATTTAATTACTGGCATCGAGGCTAACACCACGGTGATTGTGGCAAATCTCAATGCCAATGATGTGGGTAAAAAAGTCGTGCTCAAATAACCTACTGATAGTGTTTCATTCAATCATTCAATATTGTTAAAAATTTCACTGTTAAAAATTTTGGTATTAGGAATTTGCTATGTGGCTCACCCGCGTCAGTATCAACAATCCTGTGTTTGCTGCCATGATCATGCTCGCGCTGATGGTCATTGGATTGCTGGCAACATTTCGCATGAAAGTTGAGGAATTTCCTAATATTGAATTCCCTTTTGTGGTGGTCAATACCGTTTATAGTGGTGCTTCGCCTGAAGTCATCGAAACCGACATTACCAAAAAAATTGAAGACCAAGTCAATACCATCGCCGGTGTCAAAGAAGTGACCTCCGTCACCCAACAAGGCCTGTCACAAGTCATCGTGCAGTTTGATTTAAATATCCCGTCCGATGTTGCCGCGCAAAACGTGCGTGATAAATTGGCACTGGTGACCCCCACCTTTCGGGATGAAGTCACCACGCCTATCGTTGCGCAGTACAATCCTGCCGATGCGCCTGTGGTGTCCGTCACGTTTCGCTCTGACAAAATGTCGCTTCGGGAGTTATCCACTTACTTAGACAACACGGTCAAAAAACAGCTACAAACAGTCACAGGTGTGGGTCGTGTTGATATATTGGGGGGTCGGCAGCGTCAAATCCGTGTGCTGCTCAATCCCACCCAAATGAATGCCTATAAAGTCTCAGTCAATCAAATTAGCAATGCACTACGCTCAGAGAACGTCGAATTACCTGTCGGTACCATCAACAATCAAAACCAAGAAATGGTGATTCAAGTCAACGGGTTGGTCAAAACACCCAATGAGTTTAACCAAATCATTGTCGCCCAAAATCGCTCAAGTACGGGTGCTATCGTGCCTGTGTACTTATCGCAAGTTGCCGAAGTCATTGATGGGCAAGCCGAGGCTGAGTCAGCGTCGCTACAAAATGGTCAACCTGCGGTGGCAATGGATATTATCAAAATGTCGGATGCCAATGTGATTGATGTGGTTGATAAAACCCAGCAGCGTCTGGCAGAAATCCAAGCGACCCTACCCTCAGGTGTCACTATGACGGTGGTGGCTGATAGCTCCAAAAGTATTCGCGGCTCGTTAAATAATGTGGTACGCACCTTGATTGAAGGGGCGATATTGGCGGTGTTTATTGTTTGGTTGTTCTTAGGGTCGTGGCGTTCGACCATTATCACAGGATTGACGCTACCCATTTCGCTGCTCGGTACTTTAGCGGCGATTTGGACGTTTGGTTTTTCCATCAACATGATGACCCTACTGGCGCTGGCATTATGTATCGGACTGCTGATTGATGATGCGATTGTGGTGCGGGAAAATATTGTGCGCCATGTGGGTATGGGCAAACATCACCGCCAAGCGGCGCTTGATGGCACCCAAGAAATCGGGCTTGCCGTGCTAGCGACGACGCTGGTGATTGTGGCGGTATTTTTACCCGTGGCTTTTATGGGCGGGATTATCGGACGCTTTTTTTATCAGTTTGGCGTGACCGTTTCCACCGCTGTGTTGCTGTCGTTATTTGTTAGTTTCACACTTGACCCGATGTTGTCTTCGATTTGGCCAGACCCAGATGCCGCGCACCAACATGACCGACTCAATGGGCGGGTATCGTTTCGCAAGCGACCGATTGCTTGGCTATTAGCGGGTTTTCAGCGCCTGTTAGATCGGTTGACCAATCTATATAGCCATATTCTTGCGTGGAGTCTACGCCATCGTTTGATAACGGTGCTTATTGCAATTGGCTCACTGGTTGCCGCATTTTTTGCCGTGGGGTTGGTGGGCAAAGAGTTTGTCCCGCAAGCGGATATGAATGAAATCAAAGTCAAATTTGAAACACCTGTTAATGCCAATCTTGACTACACCCAGCAAAAAGCAGCACAAGTCAATGCGGTATTACAAAGTTTTCCTGAGGTTACCAATACTTATGCCACGGTTAATGCGATGTCCTATAGCGGTAACAATCGGGTACAAGTGAATGTATCGTTAGTACCCAAAGATGAGCGCACGCGCGGACTAGATGCCTTAAACCGTGCCATGCGTGAGCAATTGCAGCAGGTAGGCGGCATTAAAGTCACCTCTGTGGCAGCCGCTGCCATGGCGGTCAGCGGTGGTCTTAAGCCGATTATGATATCCATCAAAGGCAATGATTTAAATGAGCTGCAACGTTTATCCAATGAGTTTATGCAAAAACTCTCAAACGTCAATGGCTTGGTAGATTTGGAAAGCACGCTTAAACAGCCCAAATCAATGGTCAATGTCACCATTAACCGAGAAGCAGCAAATGACGCCGGTCTTTCGATTGGGCAAATCGGACAAGCATTACGCCCGCTGCTGGCCGGTGACAATGTGAGCACCTTTAAAGATGACAACGGCAACAATATCGATGTCAACGTGCGCTTAAATGACGACAACCGCCAGACCATCTCGCAACTACAATCCATGTACTTGTCATCAAGCCGTACGGATCAAAATGGTCAACCAGTGCTAGTGCCGCTATCGCAAGTGGCGAATTTTAGTGAAACCTTAGGTGCACCGCAAATCAACCGGCGTTCGCTGTTTCGTGAGGTGGTAGTCCAAGCCAACACGGACGGCAGACCGGCAGGTGATATCGGCGCGGATATCACAAAAATCCAAAACGAGATGAAACTGCCGCCCGGTTACAGCTTTGCGGTACAAGGCTCTAACAAGGACATGGCAGAATCCATCGGCTACGCAACAACCGCGCTTGGACTGGCAATTGTATTTATCTATATGTTGTTAGGGTCACAGTTTAATAGCTTTTTATACCCTGTGGCGATTATGGCATCGCTGCCGTTATCGCTGATTGGGGTGTTCTTTGCGTTATTTTTATTTGGCTCTAGTCTTAATATGTTTTCTATCATCGGCATTATCATGCTGATGGGATTGGTGTGTAAGAATGCGATTTTGCTCATTGATTTTATTAAAGAATCTTTGTCAAACGGTTTGAGTCGTAATGAAGCTATTATGCTCGCGGGTCAAACGCGCCTGCGCCCCATTTTGATGACTACCGCTGCCATGGTGATGGGGATGATACCGCTGGCACTGGGCATCGGTGAAGGGTCGGAGCAGCAAGCACCGATGGCACACGCTATTATTGGCGGGGTGATTACTTCAACTTTATTGACCTTGATTGTGGTGCCGGTGATTTATACCTATTTAGATGATGGCAAACAGCGGTTTTTTCGGTTATTTGCTAAAAAGGAAGCAAAAACCCTTGCAATAGAGCGCCACGACTCACTTTAAGCAATAATTCATTACAATTTTATACAGTGTAAAGAAACTTAAGAATGAGTAGCCCAGTACAATTTTAAATTGGGCTATGCATTAATTGGGCTGTGTGATTGATAGCTGTATGATTGGCAGCTAAGAAGTTTTATAAATCTGTGTAAGACACTATCATATTGGCAGTCTATTGCTATATGATAATAGGCTCTTGATTGATGATAGAAGCCTGGCTTTGATGAGCAAAAGCAATAATAACAACTGATTTATTTTAGAGAATTTTTGGAGTTGGTGATGGAAGAAAATAATAGTGGTACTAAAACCGTACTATTGATTGAGGATGATCCAGATTTAGCCGAGTTGATTAGCGAATATTTGGGCATGAACTACTATGAGGTTCAGCATGCCCCAACCGCAACAGAAGGTCTAGAGACGCTATTTAACCCTGCCAAATCCATTGACTTGGTAATTTTAGATTTGATGTTGCCGGATATGGATGGCATGCAAGTGTGTCAACGTATTCGTCAGCACAAAGATAGTCGTCTGGCGCAAACGGCGATTATCATGCTCACCGCCAAAGGTGACACCACTGACCGTGTGTTGGGTCTTGAAATGGGCGCGGATGATTATGTCTCAAAACCATTTGAACCGCGTGAACTATTGGCGCGTATCCGTGCGGTCATGCGCCGTCATGACCTGCCGCTTCATCAGCAAAAAGAAGATAACTTAGTATTTGGTCGCTTAAAGGTTTATCCGGACAGCCATGAAGTGACGATTGATGATGAGCCGGTGCGTTTGACCACCCACCAGTTTCAGTTATTGCATTACTTTGCTACCCACTCAGGTAAAGTACTGAGCCGTGAACAGCTCTGGCATGCGATGCCAAACGATGACAGCAGTGATAACATCGACCGTGCCATTGATGTGCATATTTCACGTCTGCGCGCGCTGATTGAAGACAATCCTCGCCAGCCAAAACGCATTATCACAGTGCGTGGTGTCGGCTATCAGTTTGCCACTGACCAAGTGTAAGAGTGTAAGATAGCTTGACAAATTTAACACGCAAAAGGTCATCATCCTTGGTTATTTATGCTAGCAAAGCTATTATAATAGCCAATGATGACCCACGATTTCTGGATTCTGTGTGCGATTAAGCGGCATAAAATTTAACAGTGTATTTAGCAAGTTATTTGCCAGCGTTATGCTGGCATTGGTCATTTTTGCTGGGGCAATGGTAGTTTTAAGCCATTTGGTACACGATACTTCGGCCAACACCCGCCACCAAGTCATTGCCAGCCAAGTCACCCAGCAGCTAGACCCGCTACTAGTGGAGCTACGTACCGCTCAAGACCAACAAAAAAACCTCGAAACCCGTTATTTACTTGCCCTCGTACGTCGTAGTTTTAATATCTATAGCGATTCACTCAACGCCAAATTTGGTCTATACGATGGCAAAAGTGGCGAAGCGATTATGATCATGCGTGGGCTGCCTGCCACTTTACCCCCAAACCCGCCATTTTTTTCCTCTTTGTTTCCTAGAGATGATCCAAAACACCCGACCGAAATTCAAGTCAATAGCCAATCGGGTTATGTGCTGTTATACCAATCAAAACTTAGTAACCGCCGTGCGATTTCGCCCGCGATTAATTTACTGACAGGCACCTTGCTACTGCTGCTCATTATGTCGGGCATGTTATGGATGATTGCACGTACCATGACATGGCGTATCAATCAGCTAAGTCGGCAAATCACCCAACTGGGTGATGGCGATTTCTCTGCCCGTGTCACGCCCGTGGGCAACGATGAAATTACCATTTTGGCACGCGGTTTTAACCAAACCGCCGAGCGTATCGAAACCTTGATGAATGCCAATAAACTGCTGTTAGCGCATGCTTCTCATGAGATTCGCACACCGATTACCCGTATTCGTCTACAAGTTGAAATGATGACCATGCTGGCAAGTCATTTTGACAAAACAATACAAGATAAAGTACAAAAACGTGCCGATGCCATCAACCGTGATTTAACGGGTCTTAATGATTTGGTGGAAAGTATTTTGCTCGTCAGTCGTATGGATGCCGGTCATGCGATAGAAAAAGTAGAAGACGTCGATTTATATGAGTTAATTAAAAACGAGATTCAGCACTACCCCCAAGCTAGCTTTACGGGTGGTCATATTATCATCCAAGGACAAGCCAAACTTCTCACCCACCTGGTGCGTAATTTGCTCGACAATGCCCATCTCCATGGCGTCCCACCTGTGAGCGTACAGCTGTACGCCATTGATGATGCGGGTAATCAACTGGCAATTGATGCTCTACCTACCATCCAAGAGAGTACCAAAGATACCGATACTCAAAAACATATCGATGCTCAAAAAGATAAAATAGCGTTGCCCGCCCCTATAAAAGATACCACCAGTGCCCTTAAAAACGGCAATGACATCACCTTTGATACTACGATATCCGCGACCACTATACCTCTAGCAACAAACACAGCAACGGACACAGCAGATAGCGAAGCAACTTCGAACAAACTGGCTAACAAACCAAAAAATAAATCCTCTATTTTTTCCCGTAAAAAATCTGACATTGTGCACCTGCCAGAATTTCATCAGGTGTGTATTGCGGTTATCGACCAAGGTACAGGCATTCCTGAAGACAAACGCACCGATATTTTCAGTCCATTTGTACGGCTACAACAAGAGAAAAAAGGCTCAGGGCTCGGGCTATCTTTGGTCGCGCAGATTGTCAAAGCCCATGGCGGTAGTATCATCACCGACACAGTGCATGGTCATACCCGCTTTTTGGTCACATTACCTATCACCCAATCGTAACCGCTTTTAACTCTGCCTATAGTTTTGTCACAATTTTTTTTGCTTTTCTCCTTTATTATTTAATTAAACCCACCATTCGGCATTTATTTATTCGTTAAAGCGACTAAACGCTGACGACGAGCTGTGCTAAAATTACCTTCTTTTAGCCACTGCAAAATTTTTTATTATCATGATTACCATTGATAAAGTTACCAAACGCTTCCAAACCCAAGATGGCAACTGGTTTACCGCGGTAGAGCCGACATCGCTCACAATCCAACAAGGCGAGATTTTTGGCTTGATGGGTTATTCGGGCGCGGGCAAATCCACCTTGCTACGCTTGATTAATTTACTTGAACGCCCAGATAGCGGCACGGTCACCATCGATGGCAAGGAGCTGACTTCGCTATCCACCCACGATTTGCGCCATGCCCGTCAAAACATCGGGATGATTTTTCAGCAGTTTAATCTGATGGCAAATCGCACGGTGGCACAAAATATTGCCTTTGCCCTAGAAATTGCCGGTTGGGAAAAAGCAGCCATCATGCCGCGGGTGATGGAATGCCTTGAAATTGTCGATTTGGTCAATCGCGCCAACCACTATCCCGCCCAGCTCTCTGGCGGTCAAAAACAGCGGGCAGGTATCGCACGGGCGTTAGCACCCAAGCCTCATGTAATGCTCGCCGATGAGCCCACCTCGGCGCTCGACCCTGCGACAACAAAATCGGTGTTAGCCTGTCTCAAGGATATTAATGACAAGTTTAACGTCACTATCGTGATTGTGACCCATGAAATGTCTGTGATTCGCAAGCTGTGTAACCGCGTCGCTCTGCTTGATAAAGGCAAATTGTTGGAAGTTGCTGACGTACATTCGGGGCAAATTCATGCCACCACGCCGATTGGGCAGCTGCTGATTAGTGATGATTAATGGCGCACAAACATCGTCGATGGCTGGATAATTTTTTAAGTTTTAAATTGAATCGTTGGGTAATTTCATGGCAAACACATTAACTTGGCAAAGCGCGGTTGATAATCTTTTGGGGATGAAGGCAGAAATTTGGCAAGCGTTTTGGGAGACGCTGATTATGGTGGGTATCTCAACGGTTGCGTCAGTCATCTTTGGTACATTGCTCGGCGTTGCGCTCTTTTTGACCAGTAAAAATCAGCTCGCCGACAACAAATCGCTGTATGCAGGACTTGGCAACTTTACCAACATTATGCGTGCTTTTCCGTTTGTGATTTTGATGATTGTGATTATTCCTGTCACTCGCCTCATTGTCGGTACCACCATTGGCCCAATCGCGGCATCGCTTGCTTTGAGTGTCGCCGGTATCTTCTACTTTGCTAGGCTCGTTGAGCAAAATCTGCGTGATGTGCCAAAAGGTATCATCGAAGCGGCGTTATCGATGGGTGCAAGTACAGGGACAATTATTCGTAACGTGCTATTGGTCGAGTCACGCTCAAGTTTGATTTTAAGTATTACTACCTTGATGATTAGTTTACTCTCTTACAGTGCGGCAGCGGGTATGATTGGGGGTGGCGGACTCGGTGATTTGGCGATTCGTTATGGTTATAACCGCTATCAAAATGATGTAATGATTTTTATGGTGATTCTATTGGTGGTGATGGTGATTATTATCCAATCGGTTGGTAATATTTTGGCGCACCGTCTGGATAAACGTTAATTTTAGCTGATGGCTGTTTAAAAAATTGTTATTGATGGTTTTTCTAGGAATTATGAAAAAATTTCATATCCATAGGTTAACTCTCAATAACATTTTTTTTATAGGTATGTTAAGGTAAGCTGATTATTTTATCCGTTTATTTTTTCTTTTTTGGAGTTATGTATGAAATTAACGCATTTATCAAGCCATATCGCGCAGCTATTAGCAACTGTAGGGGTGGCAGGGATTGCCCTAGTCGGTTGTAGCAAACCAGAAAGCAAAACCGAAACCACAGCACAAGCCAGCACCACCACAACTACAACCACGACCACCGCAAGCTCAACCACGACCACGGCAGCGGCAAGCACAGGTATCGACCCGAATAAATCTGAAATTGTGATTGGTACTACTGTGGGCGACTTTGGTGACATGGTCAAAAACTCTGTAAAACCGCAGTTAGAAAAACAAGGCTATAAAGTCAGATTGGTTGAATTCTCTGACTATGTGCGCCCAAATAAAGCCTTAGCCGATGGCGATATTGATATCAACGTGTTCCAACACAAACCTTATCTTGATACTTTCAAAAAAGACAACAACTTAGATATCGTTGAAGCCTTCCAAGTGCCTACCGCACCGCTTGGCATCTACCCAGGTAAATTAAATGACCTAAAACAAGTCAAAGACGGTACCACCGTGGCTGCACCGAACGATCCAAGCAACTTTGCACGCGCGCTGGTAATGCTCAACGAACTAGGCTGGGTAAAACTTAAAGCCAATATCAACCCACTGACCGCATCAAAAAATGATATCGCAGAAAACCCAAAAAATATCAAATTGGTAGAGCTAGAAGCGGCACAATTACCACGTGCGCGCTCAGACGTTGACTTTGCAGTCATCAACGGTAACTATGCGACCAGCTCAGGTATCAAATTGACTGAAGCGCTGTTCCAAGAACCTAGCTATGCGTATGTCAACTGGTCAGCGATTCGCACCAAAGACAAAGACACACAATGGGTAAAAGACGTGACCAATGCGTATAATTCAGAAGAATTTAAACAATACGCCCACAAAACTTTCCCAGGTTACAAATACCCAGCTATCTGGGGTGAAAACCCTGCGACACCAGCAGCTGCCAGTGCAACCGCCTCTGCTGCCAAATAGTGGCATGATTGGCATAAAAAAAGAAGCATTAAGCTTCTTTTTTTTATGGTTAAAATTTATAGACAGAATGTTTTATGGTCAAAATGCGTTAATTGATTTTAAAACGCCTAAATTAACTGGAAATAATCTAAAAAATAATAAAGCGCGTTATTCTGTGAATAGTTTATCTTCAATACTGCGACGCATTTTTTGCCCCGCTTTAAAGGTAACAACGCGGCGCGCTGTGACATGAACCATCTCGCCAGTCTTTGGGTTGCGACCTGGACGTTGGCTTTTATCCTTGATTTCAAAGTTACCAAACCCCGATAGCTTGACTTGGTGACCTTTGGTCAACGTCTCCGACAACTCTGAAAAAAAATTCTCCACAAATGCGCGGCTGTCTTGACGCGTCATGCCCAAATTTTCCATCAAATGATTGATCATTTCTAATTTGGTTAAGGTTTTGCCTTCAACTTGCATATTCATTATCATACCCACCCTACTAAATGTTCCTATTCTAGCGATTCTAGCAAATACAGTCGATAGTTATTTTTACTTTAAAATCAAAGAAAAACATTGTATCGACTGGCATAATTTGCTAGTCCAAGATTACATACGTAGCGTTGCGTGATACTGCTCATGTAGCGCAGCGATGACAGCTTCCATTTGCGCATTGATACGCTCGTCAGAAAGCGTGGCTTCGATGTCTTGCCAAACCAGTGCAAAAGCAAGCGATTGTTGGCTTTCAGGCACATTACTACCGGCATAAACATCAAACAACCACACATCTTTTAATAGCTCGCCCCCGACTTGTTTGATAGTATCCTTCATTGATTGCATAGCAATCGACTTGTCTACCACCACGGCGATATCACGGCGTACTTGTGGGAATTTACTTGGCGTCATGATGGTCAATGCCTGCTGGTGCATGTCAATCACCGCCTGTAAATTCAGCTGCGCCACCCAACTGGTCGGCAAATCCAAGGCTTTGGCAATCTGTGGGTGCAACTGACCCAACCAGCCAATCACCTTACCTTGATAGTGTACATCGGCACTTTGACCGGGGTGTAAAAACGGCTGCTGGCTACGTTGATAACTGATAGCCGACTGGGAAAACCGTGGGAAAACCGATTCGACGTCATTTTTTAGGTCGTAAAAATCCATCACACGGCTGTCATGATGCTGTTCTGGATGAGTGCTGCCCACTGCCACCATCGCCAAAGTGTCCACTTGGTTTAAGCTTGCGATATCACTGCCATCAAAACGCAGACCCGTCTCAAACAGACGCACGCGGTTTTGTTGACGGTTTAAGTTATATTGCACACAAGGCAATAAACTAGACAGCAGGGTACGACGCATGACCGCTAAGTCACTTGAGATTGGATTGGCAAGCGCGAGTGGTGCAGCAAAATGCGCCCCATCAAACAACGCTTCGACTTTGGCATCACTAAAACTAAAACTCACCGCTTCAAAATAACCTTGATTGACCAAGCTCATTTTTAAGTTATGCAGATCATTTTGGCGTTTATTATCAAACAAGTTACTGGTAAACGCCGGCAGTTTGTTGGCAATATTGTTATAGCCATAAATACGGGCGATTTCTTCAATCAAATCTTCGGGCAAGCTGATATCAAAACGATGGCTCGGCGGCGTGGCAACCAGATTTTCGCCTTGTAACTCGGTGCTGATTTGTAGACTATTTAAAATCTCAATGGCTTTGTCGGTGGCGATATCCGCGCCTAACAATTTATTGATACTGACAATCGGCAGCGTCACTGGCGTACGTTTTGGCAGTTCAGCGGTGTTTTCAACCAACGTGATTTGACCGACCCTAACCTCACTTGAGCTATTGCCAAATGTCGCCAATAGATTGACCGCGCGGTCGAGTGCCAATTTTGGCAATTCAAAATCAACACCCCGCTCAAAACGCTGTGACGCATCGGTATGCAAGCCAAAACGGCGTGCTTTACCTGCAATCGCCAACTGTTTGAAAAATGCGCTCTCGATTACCACTCGGGTCGTGCTATCGGTCACTGCGGTGCGAAGCCCACCCATAATCCCCGCTAACGCAATGACACCTTGTTCATCGGCAATCACCAGTTCATCGCCTTGTAAGGTAATGGTTTGCTCATTTAAAAGCTCAAGGGTTTCGCCTTGTTGGGCATGGCGCACGGTAATTGCGCCCACCAACTTATCGGCATCAAACGCATGCAGCGGCTGACCGAGCTCAAGTAATACATAATTAGTAACATCCACCAGTAAATTACGTGGTTTAACACCTGAGGCATTCAGGGCTTGTTTCATCCAATTAGGTGATGGCGTCGTGCCTGTCAGCCCACTGACCAGTTGCGCGTAATAACGTGGGCAGTCGGTGGTCTCTACCCTAACCGCTTGGCTGTCGTTGTCGGTCACAGCTGCGGTGATATTGTCAAAGGGTAGCTGAAATGTTAAATCATTGAGCACGGCAAGCTCACGCGCGATACCGCGCACACTAAAACAATCCCCCCGGTTTGGGGTAATTGAAATATCTAGCACATGATTGTCTAAGCCAAGATACGCTCGGATATCCATGCCAATCGGGGCGTCTTGTGGCAAAATTAACAAGCCATCAACACCATCATCACAGTCAATCTCACTACCACCACACAGCATACCGTGCGATTCTACGCCGCGCAGTTTGCCTTTTTTAATGTTAAAGGGTTCATCCCCTTGTGCGGGCGGCAGTTTGGCGCCCACCAGTGCCACAGGTACACGCACGCCAGCGGCGACATTGGGTGCACCGCAAACGATTTGTAGGGGTGCTTCGCTATGCTCACCGACATTCACTTTGGCAACGCGCAGTTTATCAGCATCGGGGTGTTGGGTGACGTCAATCACTTCACCGACCACCACACCACTAAAGTCTTTGGCAACTTTATCCAAGCTATCAAGCTCTAAGCCTGCCATCGTCAGTTGTTCGCCAATTTGCTCAGCGCTTAAGTTTGGGTTTGCCCATTGGCGTAACCAGTTTTCGCTAATTTTCATTGTTTTCCCCTAAGCAAACTGCTTTAAAAATCTGACATCATTTTGATAGAACAAGCGCAAATCATTTACCCCATAATACAACATGGCAAAGCGCTCAATCCCCATCCCAAATGCAAAACCTTGGTATTTGGTCGGGTCAATACCGCTATCGGACAATACCTTTGGATGCACCATACCGCAGCCCATCACTTCTAGCCATTTGCCCCCACCTGCATAAGTATCGGCAAGGATATCCACTTCTGCAGACGGCTCAGTAAATGGAAAATACGATGGGCGAAAACGCACCGTGAGCTTGCGACCAAAAAACGCCTGCAAAAACTCATGAATCAAGCCTTTTAGCTCAGCAAAATTGGTCGATTCGCTGACATATAAACCTTCAAGCTGGTGGAACATAGGCGAGTGGGTTTGGTCGCTGTCGTTGCGATACACGCGTCCTGGACAGATGATACGAATCGGCAGGTTGCCTTTTTCCATGGTGCGAATTTGCACCGAACTGGTATGGGTACGTAGCACATAATTGGCATTAAAATGCTGTTTTTCAAAATAAAAGGTATCGTGCATGGCGCGCGCTGGGTGATGGCTTGGAATATTTAGCGCTTCAAAGTTATAGTAGTCGCTCTCAACTTCAGGGCCTGTTGCGACTTCAAAGCCTGCTTGACGGAAAAACCCTTGCATACGCTCAGCGGTCATGGTGACAGGGTGCAAATTACCCGCTTGTTGTCCACGTGCTGGCAGGGTGATGTCAATGGATTCACTGGCAAGTTTGGCAGCCAAGGCTTTGGCTTCTAAATCGCTTTGCGCTTGTTGTAGGCTGTCATTGATTTGGGTACGTACTTGATGCAGCATGCCACCGATGGTCTTTTTACCGTCCGCATCGAGTCCGCCTAGCTGTTTCGACCAGGTGGTCAAATGGCTTTTTTTGCCGGTTAAAGTCACGCGGATGTTTTGTAGGTCTTGGGGGTTTTGTGCGGTGCTAATTAAGGCTTTGGCATCTTGAACAAATTGGGAAAATTGGTCTTGGGTGATATCGGTTAAATTTTCAGAATATTGGGTAAGTTTGTCAGTCGTTATTTCTGTCATGAGCGTTGCAATCTTGGTTATCAATAGTGATAGGCATTTTAACTAAAATATGGCGATAAAAAAAGCCATTAAGCTTGCACTTAATGGCTTTTTGAAAAATCGCTTTAAAACAAATTAAGCAGCCAGTGCTTGTTTTGCTTTTTCTGCCAACGCCGTAAAACTTTGCGCGTCATGCATAGCGATGTCTGCTAATACACGGCGGTCGATTTCGATGCTGGCTTTTTTCAGACCGTTGATCATACGGCTGTAGCTTAAGCCATTTAAGCGCGCACCCGCGTTGATACGTGCAATCCATAAACGACGGAATGAACGTTTTTTGTTACGACGGTCACGATACGCATATTGACCAGCTTTGGTAACTGCTTGTACAGCAACACGGAACACACGAGAACGCGCGCCGTAATAACCTTTTGCACGAGCCAATACTTTTTTATGACGGCGATTTGCCTGTACACCACGTTTTACACGAGCCATAATTTACTCCTAAAGTTTTGTAATATCAGTTGATTGAATACCTGTGAACTTATGTTTATCATAAATTATAGGTAAGGACACATACGGTAAACACGTTTCTCATCAGACACGTGTACCAATTTGCATCCACGCAATTGACGGATACGCTTAGGAGATTTTTTGGTCAAAATGTGGCGTTTGAATGCTTGCTTGCGTTTGATACCGTTACCAGTTTTTTTAAAACGCTTGGCAGCACCACGGCGAGTTTTTAATTTCATGATAGCCTCTTGTTCGTTTTTGACAAGGATTAAACATCTTTATCAAGTGAAGTTAACCTGTTTGTCAAAAAATCCTTATTACACTGGATTTTTTGCCTTGAGGTGGGAGGCGGTATTTTATCAAAAATCATTGGTGAATGCACGCAATTGTTAAAACTAATTTTTTCTTTGACATCCATTTTATTTATGCTACTTTAACATTTCTTTACTATAATAAATTTTTATTCAGCCAGTTTTTATAAAATTTTAAAAAATCTATGATATCAATTATTTACCATGAATAACTTGGCAAATGTATCACGAGATTACCTTAATTAAGTTAACAACTTAATTTACAAAAACTGGGGCTCAGTTGGCTAAAAGTGATAAGTAAGCCCTATTTCGGACACAGTTTACATTAGTTCGTTTAACCTTAAGGTATTTATCGTTCGCAGGCTTTTGTAAAGTTTAACGTGTAATGCTATTTCATCTTCATCAACATCATGAGGTTAGAATTCTTGTCAACGTTAAGCACAAATATTGAAGTTGCCCATTTCGTGTTTGAGACCGTCATGCGCGTGCGCAATACCGAAATTGGATTAGCACAACATTTAACGGTTGAAAATTTGGTAGCATTGCTTACCGAAGCCCGTTTTCGTTTTTTATATTCAAAAAGTATTAAGGAAGTTAATGCTGAGTACCAAGGCTTGGTCATTAATCATATCGAGACCCAAATCCTTGATCGGGCACGGGCGCGTGAAGAACTGTTGTTTGAGGTTGGCGTGCAGCATTTAACCGATTTGGGTGGTGATTTTGTGTTTAAAGTCTCGCGGATGTTTGATGACTCTTTGGTGGCGTATGCCAAAATGGGCTTTGTGGCGTATGACTATCGTCAAAGCCAAGAAATCCCGTTATCAGCTGCCATCAAAGACGCCTTAGATGTGAAACCCTTTGAGATTTAGGGCTTGATGAATTATGATAAATGCCCGCATCGTTTGATGGGTGCTTTTTTTTGGCTAAGGCTTGCATAGTATGATACAGGGCGTGAATATGGATTGGCTAGATACACTAAAATTTGATGACAATGGGCTCATGCCTGCAATCGCTCAAGATTTTCATACAGGGCGCATTTTGATGATGGCATGGATGAATCGCGAGTCATTACGCCTGACTGCCGAAAAAATGCAAGCAGTGTATTGGTCACGCTCTCGCGGTAAATTATGGCACAAAGGCGAAAGCTCTGGGCATTTTCAGCAAGTCCATGAAATCCGTCTAGACTGCGATGCTGATGTGATTGTGTTGTCAGTCACCCAAGTGGGGGGGATTGCTTGCCACACGGGTCGGCAGTCCTGTTTTTATCGTCTGCTTGCCGATGACCACGGACAGCTACAATGGCAAATCACGGATGCGGTCATCAAAGACCCTGATGCGATTTATGGTGACAACGCTAAACCAACTCATGAACACTCGCAGCTTGCAGGCAATTCGACACAAACAAGCAATCCAACCCAAACAAGCCATGCGACACCAACCGCTACGACGTCAGCGGATATTTTAACCGCGTTAGATGAAGTATTGATTGGGCGTAAAGATGCCAATCCTGATAGCTCATACGTGGCAAGCCTATACCATAAAGGTATCAACAAAATCTTAGAAAAAGTCGGTGAAGAAGCCACCGAAGCCATTATCGCTGCCAAAGATATCAACATTGCCAATGATACCCCCTATGAAGCCGTCGCCGATGATACCGCAGTGAAAGATTTGGTGTATGAAATTGCTGATGTTTGGTTTCACACAATGGTCACATTGGCATGGTTTAATATACCGTCTTGGGCTGTCACCAATGAATTGGCAAGACGTTTTGGCTTATCGGGTATCGACGAAAAAGCCGCACGTCAAATCTCTTAAGTAATAGCCCTTAAGTGAGCGCCCTTAAGTAAACGCCACTAAACAGTCGATAATTCCTGAGTGTTGCTGGCTAAAAGTGCAAAAAATTCGCCGTGTTTTACACCGTTTTTTGCACAGTTATGTCAACGCAATGGTTATGTGTTACACTGCAAATTCATATTGTCCTCACCCCTATTGTCAAGGTTAATCAAAGGATATTCTCATGGGTAGTTTCTCAATCACACATTGGTTAATTTTACTGGTTGTTGTTGTGGTCATTTTTGGCACTTCAAAACTAAAAAATGCCGGTAAAGATTTGGGTAGTGCCGTTAAAGGCTTTAAAGATGCGGTCAAAGATGAAAACGAACAGCATCTGAACAAAAACCGTGTCCTTGAACACGAAAAAGCTGAGCTCAATACCACGCAGACCCAACAAGATAAACATAACGTTTAAACCCTAGTCGTTACTTTTTCTTTGGTTTTTAATCCCTAACTGCCACGGTTGTTATGTTTGATATAGGTTTCTCCGAACTACTGTTATTTGGGGCGATTGCACTGATTGTGCTGGGCCCTGAAAAACTCCCCCAAGCGGCGCGTACTGCAGGTCAGTGGTATGCCAAATTCCGCCGTACGGTTGCAACACTGCAATCAGAAATTGAAGCTGAGCTTGACCTTGCCGAAACGCGCAAGCAAATGCAGCTTGAGCTGGAAAAAATCCGCCAAGCTGAAGTTGATATGAAGCGCGAGATGGAAGCCCTTCGCAGCAGTGTGAGCGAATTACAGCAACATGGCAAAGTACCTTCGATGCAAGCTCACAACACCCAGTCGGCTAATACAACCCCTAGTCTTGGTCATGATACTAACGCAGTTAGCCTACCCACTGAACAAACCAGTCGTGAAACACCCAGTCATGAACCACCCAGTCATTTAGCTGAGCCAACAACAGATACCAGCGCGCTGTTACTAGACAAGCCATCTGACGGGTCTTATCTGACAGAAACCAAAGCAGACGATTATTTGCTGAGTCTAGAGGCTGATGTCGAAGCCGATGAAGTGGCTAAAGACTTACATGAAGCGCTATTTGCTGCCACTGAACCAATGTATTATCGTTGGTTTTTGCTCAGTGATTATGACCGTATCAGACGTCTTCCCAATCCGCCGTTTTTACCCAATTATGAGGCCGATCCTTTACTGCACCAATTGCCAAGTTTGGGTGGAGTTGCCCAGTGATTAAGCTTATCAAAACCAAAAAAACGCCTGAACAATTAGCCATTGAACAAGCTAAAAATGATGAACCATCGCAAGACAACACTTTGGTAGATATGCCCATCACTGAGCATTTGATTGAGCTGCGCCGTCATTTGATTCATGGTTTTGCGGCGGTTTTGGTGATTTTTTTGGCATTGGCGGGCTTTTCGCGAGAAATCTACGATATTTTTTCCGCCCCGTTAACGGCGTTGCTGCCCGTCAATTCTTCTATGATTGCAACCGATATCACCTCGTCATTTTTGGCACCGATTAAATTGACGCTGTATTTGGCTGTTATCTTGGCTATGCCGTATATTTTGTACCAAATTTGGTCGTTTATCGCCCCAGGGCTATATAAGCATGAAAAACGTATCGCCCTACCCGTGCTATTGTCATCGGTGATTTTGTTTTATCTGGGGATTGCGTTTGCCTATTATGTCGTGCTCAAAAGCGTGCTGGCTTTTTTTATCAAATTCTCCCCCGACAATGTGCTACCGATGACCGATATCGAAAGCTATCTAAATTTTGTGCTCAAGCTGTTTTTGGTGTTTGGGGCAACCTTTGAGATTCCTGTGTTGACACTGCTACTGGTGTTGGCTGGGGTAGTGACGGTGGATAGCTTGGCGCAAAAACGCCGTTACATCATCGTGGGTTGTTTTGGTATTGCGGCATTGGTGACACCGCCAGATGGCTTGTCGATGGTGATGCTGGCTATCCCGATGTGGTTATTGTTTGAACTCGGTCTAGTGATGGCGCGGGTATTGGTTAAAGAGAAAGCGTTATTACAGAACAACAGCTAATGTGGCTGGATAACGCTAAAGCCTAGTCAACCTCTCATTCATCCCCACTTAGTAAATAAAGGCTAGTAAATAAAGGTTTAGTAAATACAGGTTGAGTAAATAAAGGAAACTGAGCAAAACTTGCCAAATTTTGCTAAAATAGCTCACTTTTCTGTTAGCAATGGCCTTATGTCAAACCCCAGCGTTATCCCCACCCAACCCCTTGTCAACAGCCCGACCCAACGCCCAACGGGTGAGCAGCAGCAGGCTGTCGATATGGCACTCACGCGCCAGTCGTTTAAGGTGGTAGCGTATGCCGGCGCAGGTAAGACCACCACGCTTAACCTGATTGGCAATCAGCTACGTGGTCGCGGGATTTATTTGGCATTTAACAAAGCGATTGCTTCAGAAGCCCAGCGTAAATTTCCCCACCATGTCGACTGTCGCACTTTTCACTCATTGGCATTTCGTCATACTGCCCGCGATATCACCGCAAAGCTACAACTACCGCGTTTTTCTCCCAGTCGCCTCGCCTCAGATTTGGGGTTGACCCCTGTGCAAGTCAAACGCCAAATTGAAGGCAAAAGCCAGTTTGTAACCTTAACGCCAGAGCGACAAGCGCGCTTTGTGTCCGATGCGGTGAGCACGTTTTGTAGTACCCATGCCAGTTACCCCGCGCCGCGCCATTTGCAGTTTCCTGACTGGTTGGTTGCCAGTGAAGCTGAGCAGCTGCGCGATACCTTATACCCGTATGTAGAGCGCCGCTGGCAACAGTCAATTGACCCGCGCCACCCTGCGGGGATTGGGCATGATATTTATCTCAAACTCTGGGCGCTATCTAAACCGGTGATTCCTGCGGATTTTATCTTATTTGATGAAGCGCAAGATGCCGACCCCTTGATGATGGGGATTTTGTCCAATCAGCCCAACCAAGTTATCTATGTGGGTGACGCGCATCAGCAAATTTATGAATGGCGCGGCGCTGTCAATGCCATGAAGCGCCTGCCGCTACCCCAAACCTTGCTTACCCAATCGTTTCGATTTGGCGACCAAATTGCCGATGTGGCGAATGGGTTTTTAAAAGCGCTACAAGAAGAGGTGCCCCTGCGCGGTAATCCTGCGATGGCGTCCACCTTAGGCAAAAGTATGGTGCATGGTCAAAAAGATGCCATTCTCTGCCGTACCAATGCCAGTGCGATGGTCAATCTGTTATCTGGGCTTAAAATGGGACATAAAGTTGCGCTACAAGCCGATACAGAGCGTTTGCTCAAATTTAGCCAATCTGCCGAACGGCTAAAAAAAGGACAAGCGGCGTATGGTGTGCCTGAGCTTGCCTATTTTAATAATTGGCGCGACGTGCAGGATTATAGCGAGACGAACGAAGGCAGCGATTTAAAAACTCTGGTCAAACTGGTGGATGAACATGGCACCGAAACGCTAAACCAGGCAATCAATAGCTTGACCACACTGGATAAAGCCGACTACATCATTTCTACCGCACATAAAGCCAAAGGGTTGGAATGGTCACGGGTGCAAATTGACAATGATTTTTATTATGATGTGACTTCTCAGGCGGTAAAAATCTCCCCCGAAGAATTGCGACTGCTGTATGTCGCCTGTACCCGCGCCAAAGTGAATTTGGATATTTTTAATATTCAAGATTTGATTCACGGACTCAAAGATAAAAAGGTGATTTATGGCTAGTCACTTATCGCAGTTTAGCACCGATTTTACCCAGCCGCAAATTGTCCTTGCGCCGATGGAAGGACTGACCGACCCATTGATGCGGGATATTTTAACCAGTATCGGGCATTACGACTGGACGGTGAGTGAGTTCATTCGCGTCACCCAGCACGTCCTGCCCGCGCATGTGTTTTATAAATTTGTACCCGAACTTTTGCATGAGGATGGTTTAAAAGGCAAAACCATTCACGGCACGCCAGTACATGTACAGTTATTGGGCAGTGAGCCCGACTTGATGGCAGGTAATGCCGTCAAAGCGGTCGAGCTTGGTGCGTTAGCCATTGATATTAACTTTGGTTGCCCTGCTAAAACTGTCAATAGTCACCGCGGTGGCTCGGTGTTGCTCACCGAACCTGAAACCTTGTATCAAATCATCCATGCAGTACGCCAAGCCGTACCATCAGATACGCCTGTATCAGCAAAAATCCGACTCGGCTATGAAGATACCTCACTAACCCAAGAAATCGGCGATGCGGTGCAATCAGCCAATGCCAGTTGGCTGACCATCCACGCCCGTACCAAAACCCAAGGCTATAAACCCCCTGCCTATTGGGAGTTAATCGCGCCCCTGACCCAGCGGTTAAGCTTACCGATTATTGCCAATGGCGAAATTTGGCAGACTGAACAAGCCATGCGTTGCCGCAAACAAGCCAACACCCCACATATCATGCTCGGACGTGGTGCGGTCACTCGTCCTGACTTAGTGAATCAAATCAAAGCGATGGATAAAGGTGACAGGGCAGAAAATATGGCTTGGCACACGCTACTTAAGCTACAAATTGCGTTTTTGCAAGGACATGCCCGTAGCGACAATATGCTGGTAGGACGTTACAAACAGTGGCTTGGCATGTTGACCCAAGGCTATGAAGAAGCCAGCGAGCTTTGGCAAACGGTCAAAAAACAAAAACAGCTTGAGACCATTGTTGCGATGTTGCAAGCACAATCCCAAGCTGTCGATGGCTCATAGCAAATTAGCTCAATCGTATCGCTAAATAAAACAACATCAGCGGACAAGCGAGGCTAAGCGACCAAATAATTGAGCGAAAAGTTGCCCAATTGGCTATGTACGCCAACCCATAAATAATCCGCAATACCACATACAACCACGCCAACTGGGTCACCACTGAAAGCGGTACAAAAAATAGCAATGCCACAATTACCGCTGCCAAGAATATCGGCAAGGTTTCATAGCTATTTTGCTGCGCGGCATTGGCACGCGCTGCCGCGCCCGTTTGTTTACCCAAAAACTCGCGCGGATTGGCATTGTCTTTGCTTTTAAATCCGCCAAAGACCTTTGCCAATATCGCAAACACCAAGGGCAATAAACTGGCAACCATCATTGCCAGCACCACGCTGCTATTGGTGGCAGGGACAGCACTTAGATAGGGAAACATGCCGTTATTCCCTACCCTTTAACCGTTTCATTAGTGATTTCATCAGAGGTTTCATCAATGATTTCATAGTCATGGGTGATTTTGACACCGCCATTTTCTAGCATACGACTTGCTGAGCAGTATTTTTCTGCCGATAACTCGATGGCTTTTTTAACCTGCGCTTCTTTGATGGCGCTACCTTTGACCACAAAATGCAAATGAATATCAGTAAATACTGCAGGAATCGTGTCGGCACGCTTAGCCGATAACTGACACTCAACATCGCTCACCGCCTGACGGGCTTTTTGCAGGATACTGACCACATCATAACTGGCACAGCCGCCAAGCCCCATCAAAACCATTTCCATGGGTTTGGCACCCAATTTTTCGGCTGAATCCATGATAATTTTATTGCCGTTTTCGGTCACGGCTTCAAAATTAATGTCTTCGTTTTTTAACCAATTTACTGTTGCTTTCATACTATCCCCAGATGCTTATAATTTTTAAAAAATGTTTTGTATAAAATCAAGCGATATTATGCGCTTTTTATGTCCGTGAAACAATTTATAGCAAATAAACATTACACTTTTGACATAAAAACTGGTTTAATAGTGGGTAATAAAGGCAGTGATTACATTGTCCATGTTTTTTAGCAATAATAATAAAATAAGCGTCTGTTGGTATGAGATGGGTTTATGCCCGATGATTTGATTGACCAAAACTTTAATAATGGTCTGCAAGGATGTGTGTAAACCTTGCGACCCAAAAAACTTGATAATGTGATTGCCTGCCAATTTTAACCATTAAATTGAAGGTAATCGTCATGATTGATGCAGACGGCTTTCGAGCCAACGTAGGTATCATCTTGGCAAATACACACGGACAAGTACTGTGGGCAAAACGCGTGGGTCACGATGCTTGGCAATTTCCACAAGGCGGCATTGATTTTGGTGAAACGCCGCTTGATGCAATGTATCGGGAATTGTGGGAAGAAGTCGGATTGTACCCTCAGCATGTCAAAGTGTTGTCACAAACCCAAAATTGGCTGCGTTATCGGTTGCCAAAACGTTTTGTACGACAAGGACAATATCCTTTGTGTATTGGGCAAAAACAAAAATGGTTTTTGCTCCAGCTAGATGAGAACAATGTAGAACATATCCGTTTTGATACGGCAAAACCTGAATTTGACCGCTGGGAATGGGTCAGTTACTGGTATCCACTTAACCAAGTGGTGGCATTTAAACGTAATGTATATCGCCGCGCCTTGTTTGAGTTATCACCGCAGTTGCCACTCAAAAAAGAATTGTTACTACCCAAAAACGTAAAAATTCACTCCTATTAAACCTAAACAAATAAATCCAAAAAAAGCTCACTTCGGTGGGCTTTTTTATGGCGTATCGTTAGGGATTGTCTAGTATGTCCCATTCCAGCCAATAAAAAACCCTTCGCGATTGCAAAGGGTTTTTGATAATAAGCGATTAAACTTATTTTTTGTTACGACCTGCAAATGCGCCGAAACGTTTGTTGAAGCTTGCCACACGACCTTCGTTTTGGGTTTTACGTTGTTCGCCGGTATAGAATGGGTGTGAGGCACTTGAAATATCGAGTGCAACGTATGGGTATTCTTTACCTTCGTATTCGCGAGTTACTTTTGATTTGATAGTTGAGCGAGTTAAAAAGTAAACGTCAGCGTTGGTGTCGTGGAATAAAACTTCTTGATAAGCTGGATGGATATCTGGGCGCATGGTTAGGTCTCTAGTCATTATCCTGCCCTTTGGTCTGCAGTTAGTATGCGTGGCGTGAATGTTTATTTTGCTAAAAATTCACCCAAACACCCAACCGATTAAAGCCAACACAGGATGGATTGATAAAATTGGAAGCCGAATTTTACTAGATTTGCTTTATTTTTGCAAGTTATTTCCACTGCAGCCATTTTGTGAGGCTTATATTTTCACCCGCTAACAGCGTCCATTTTTGCGGTTGTTTAACATGCACGTCACTCACGGGTGGCACTTCAAGCACGAGCAGCTCATCACGGCGAAATACATGACACACGGCAGGGTCTTCACTAATTGTTTGGGTTTTGGCAGTGGCTTTGAGCCATTTTTCGCTCGCCTTTAACCCATCAATTGCCACGATGACGTCATTAGCAGAAATCCCTGCAGCGGCGGCTTGGCTATTTCGCACAACACGTTGCACTTTTAACCCCGTAGGGTCGCTCATATATTTCATGCCCCAAGTAATATCATCATCTTTTTGTTCGATACTCACACCCTGCTCTGACAACCGTTCAAATAGCGGTAATTCTGTCGTGCCGTCGATATAATTGGCTCTAAAATCTTGCCAAACCTCTTTGGGTAAACATTCGTTCATGACGTCATCTAGATTGGCGTCCGTCATACCAAAACGGCGATTATCTTGGGCTTTGGCTTTGTCATAAAAAACTTTTATCACATCAAAAATACGCTTGCCATGGTTTATCAAAGTCAAGTCTAAACATAACGCCACCAGCGCGCCTTTGTTGTAGTAGCTAATCCCCGCGTTGGCGGTGTTCTCATCGCTACGATATAGCTTTATCCACGCATCAAAGCTTGACTCTGCCACGCTTTGCAAGGCGCGTCCGTGGGTTTGATAGTAGCGATTGATTTGTTCAGCAAGTAGCTTTAGATAGCTATGTTGTGAAATAACCCCGCTTTTTTGTAGCATAAAATCATCCACATAACTGGTAAAGCCTTCAAATACCCATAGCAAGGTGGTGTAAGTCTCTTGGTTAAAATTGGCGGTTAAAAAAACTTCGGGACGCACGGTTTTAACCCACCACGCATGAAAGTATTCATGGCTACACAAGCCCAAAAAGCGTTGATAACTCTCACTTGGCTCAGCTTGTTCAAAAAATGTGGGTAGGTCATCTCGTGGGGTAATCAAACTGGTACTGGCAAGGTGTTCAAGCCCGCCATAGTCGCTTGAAGTTGCTATGGTCATAAACAGATAATCATCAAACGGCGTATCACCGAGCCAATCGACATAGCTTTGACAAATTTTGCTAAGGTCAGTTTCTAGGCGTTCAAGGTCGCTGTGGTGTACGCCAGAAATCACAAATCGGTGGGCAATGGTGTTTTCGCCACTTTTTACATCGAACCAAAATTCATCTTGCTCAGCAATTTCAAACGGGCTGTCGGTGAGTTGCTCGTAGTTGTCGGCAGTTAGCTGATAGATGGTTTGTTCGGCTTGTTGGTGCATTTTTTCGGGTAAAACAGTGGCTAGGCTGACTTCCACGCCGTTTACCTCATAAAAGTCTTGCGGGCAAATGAGTTCGGCTTTAATCGCTTGGTTTTCTTGCCCTTGTACCGCTAATGCTAGGGAGGTGAAGTTGCCGTACAGGCGAGTTTCATCGACATATGCCCCACGCACGGATAAGTCATAAGCATAGACTTCATAAGTGACGCTAATGCGGTCGCCTTGTTTGGCGTGGATTTGCCAGTGGTTTTTATCAAGTTTTTTAAGGCGTTGATTGTTCTTGGCGTTGGGGTCATGGATGGTGGCAGTGACTGCCGTAATGTGTTTGCTAAATTCTCGAATCATATAACTACCCGCAATCCAAGCAGGTAGCCAAACGATTGGGTTGTCGTTGTCCGCAGTAAACGTAAGCGTGACATCGACAAGGTGTTCGCGGAAGCGTTTAAAGTCGAATTGATAATGAATTTTGTTCATGATATTTTCTTTTTCAATTTTACGAAATTTTAAATAGATGCTAGGATAAAACAAAATTTTAACCCAAATTTTGTTTTTAGACCGAATTTTCTACAGGCAATCAACGATGAATTATTACAAATTGGATTTTTTCTAAGTTTTTTAACTTAGGAAAAATCTATTATGCAAAAACTTGAAAAAACTCACAAAAAAACCAAAGTTCAATATCGCAGTTCTGGGCGTAAGAAAATCTATTTTCCGTGGGAAAGTTGTCGTTATCCAAATTTACGCAATCAGATTTATAGCTACTTTAGAACGCAACAAGAACGCTCATTTCATTATTTGCACAAAGCGGAATATTGGGACTATAACATCAAGCTACGCCCCAAGCGTGGTAAGCATTTACCGCATATTTGGGATGACAAACCAACTTATGCGTTCAAATATGCAAAAAGTTGGAAACACAATTCTAAACGCCGTCATCAATGGTATCGTGAAAAAGATGGGTTTCGTGAAAAAATGCAATCTGATTACATTTTAACAGATTGATTTTGAGGATTTGCAACTTTATAATAAAGACAAGGAGTGGGCTAACGGTTTCCCGAAAGCCCCAGCGTTTTAGTTGTTCCAGCAACTGCCACGCTGTCTTGCGTCCGTCTAATAAGCGTTACTGCTTAACAGCATTAGGACAACAAGAACGATGATGATTAAACAGCGTTTCATCGTTCTTTACTCCGTTAAGTGTTAAGTCCAAGCTTAACGGCTCGTTTAGCATAACGTCACGCCAAACTCTGCTATTATATTTTTATGCTTGCAAAAAAGCCATATCAAAGCGATATGGCTTTTTTCATTTATAAATCCCCAAATTTCAACTTATCATGCCAATGTTTGTAATCTGGCATGACTCGTGCCACCTGCGCCCAAAATCGTGCCGAATGATTGGGCTCAATCAGATGACA
Organism: Moraxella sp. CTOTU47579; assembly: GCF_032004885.1. Classification (NCBI taxonomy): domain Bacteria; kingdom Pseudomonadati; phylum Pseudomonadota; class Gammaproteobacteria; order Moraxellales; family Moraxellaceae; genus Moraxella; species Moraxella sp. CTOTU47579. Next base: position 45,860 of record NZ_DALZOJ010000002.1, on the reverse strand, counting down.
AAGCTCATGCACCAACACATAATCCGCGCAGTCTGGCGGGAATTGCGCGAGCCAAACGGACAAGCGAATGGTTTTGGCTTGGGTGCTACAACTGCCCCATCGGGTTTTCATGGTGTAAGGCGTGATTCTGCTGGCGGATTTACCCACTTTGTCTTGCCAAAACGCTTGGCGGTTTTGGATAAATTGAGTGAGCCAAAATTTATAAATATGGCGTAAGGTTTTGCCAACATCCAATCGCGCCAGCTCGCTTGGTTTTATGGGGTGCTTTAACAATAACTCTCTGACTAAAACCTGTTGCCCTTCAAAATAAATATTGCTTTCAAGGGTCAAATTTGCCAAGTCTTTAACATCATTGATATAAGCAGGTTTTTTGGGTGTAAGTTCTTTAAATTTTCGTTGTTTTTGCTGGCAGTCGATTGCCCATGCAAGGCGATGTTCAAGCGATTGCATCAGCAGGTGTTGTGGCATACGCATCGGATAAGACACGCTGAGCAAGCTGGTAAACGGTGCTTCATCAATCGATTTGATACGAAAGTTGATATGTTTGACCCGTTTGCTTTCAATCGCAAGTTTGATACCTTGCTCAGCGTAGGCGGTGAGTACAGTTTGCATAAATTTTAGCAATTATTGACGCAAGTAATGCTCAAAAATCTCGCCAAAGTCATAATTACGAATGGTCTTTAAACGCTCGCCATAGGCATTTTCTACTTGTGCGACAGTTTGGTTGATGACATCCGGCAAGTTAAGCACCACGTTTTCTGACAATTCGCGTAAGCTAAACATACTGGTGACGGTATTAAAGGATTTTTCTAGCACCGTTTCTTCATGGGCAATGCGTTTGCACTGCTCGCTAATCGCAGTCAGCGCCTTATAGATGTCGCGGATTTGCTCGATTTGATTTTTGTCGATATCAATCGAAAACGCCACACCGCCCAAGCTAAATTTTAGCTCAGCATCCATATCCATCGTGCCTGCGGTCTCAATCATGATATTGGCGGGCTGAAAATTGCGGTACGGATAGCGTTTTAGCAAGCGTTTTTTACTGGTCGCCGACTGCCCATCAAGGTGGATAAAGGCGACATTGGTAAAGCAATATTCGTCCATTTTTGACTTAATCACAAAATAAATGCGCTCGTTATCTTCATGAAAAATATAGTCATCAATATCGGTTTGGTTAAACTGACTGGCTGGGATGATTTTACCGATGTCACTTAAACCCAATGCATCTGAGGCAAGATTTTTAAACATAGTCACTTCCTGTTTTATCCATAAAAATTGTTAAAAACGCTGTCTGTGCGAAAAACTGTTTTCGATAACATAACACAAATATCACATTGGCAACATAGATGTCATGCTGATTACTGGCTATGATACCGACATAACACTGATAATAAACAATAAATGAAAATGAAGGAACAACAATGAAAGCCAAACCAACATCTAGCAATTTGACCGATATTGATTCGGATAGTTTTACTGTGCAATTGGATGATGAATCCTTGTCATCAAGCCATATTGAAGCGGGTGAAAGTGGTTTGACCCCGATTCATCGCCAAAATATTGATGAGCAGCGGATTGATGAATTACTGGTTGAGGATAGCTTTAGCGAAGAGCACTATCCGACTATTGGTGATATCGCTGACCCTGATGCCGCAGATGAAAGTTATAAAGACTGATTTCCTGTACTGAAATTTTTTGTATTTAAAGGTCAAAAAGAAACACCAAAAAGGTTGGTAAGCTACCAACCTTTTTTATTAGCTTGCTGTTAATAAGACTTGCTATTAATGCGCTTAATAATCCGCTTTAATCTCAAGCTTTAACAATAAGTCTTAATACCATCCTTGCAGATTTTGTTGCCACGCTTGCACGTGTGGCAATGCCAATGATTCAAACAAGTCAATATGCGCAGCATCTACATTAAGTGCAGGGATATAATGATAATCCCCACCGCCATTGGACTGGAATGTCTGTCGATTTTCGACTGCCAACTCTTCTAACGTCTCTAAGCAATCTGCCGAAAATGCCGGACTTAGCACCTGCACTGACTTGATCCCTTGCTTGCCCCACTCGGTTAAGGTGACATCCGTATAGGGTTTGACCCATTCTTGCTTACCAAAGCGTGATTGAAAACTACATTCCCACTCATGACGCTCAAGCCCCAACACTTGCGCCAAATGCGCTGCCGTACAGCGACAGCGTCTGGCATACGGATCGCCTTTTTGCTCATATGGCTCTGGAATCCCGTGAAAACTCAATAGCAGTTTTTCAGGTTTGCCATGTTCATCTTGGAAGCGTTTGACGCTCTCAGCCAAGGCTTGGATGTATTGCGGATGGGCAAAATAATCTTTGACAAAGCTGATGCTGGGTAAATTACGCTGCTTAAGCCCCCATTTGGCGACGACATCAAACACCGCGCCAGTGGTGGAACCGGAAAACTGCGGATAAGCTGGCAACATTACGATTTGCTCTACTTTTTTGGCATTTAGTGCCGATAGCACATCTGTTAACGCAGGTTTGCCATAGGTCATGGCAGCATGGACGCTTACTTTGCAAGGCAGTTGATGTTGGTCAAAACGCTGCTGCAACAAGTCCACTTGGGCAAGCGTGATTTTACGCAGTGGGGAATCACCGTCCCACACGCTAGCATAGGCGTGGGCAACCCGTTTGGGGCGACTGCGTAGCACAAACAAGTTTAAGATGATTTGCCAGATAAACTGCGGGATTTCAATCACGCGCGGATCGGACAAAAATTGTTTGAGATAGCGGCGCACCGCTGCTTCAGTTGGTGCATCGGGTGTTCCCAAATTCACAAGGACAACGGCAATTTCAGGTGGGTTGCTTGGCTTCATAATTTGTCTTTAATCCAAAAAATCATAAAAAAAGTGGGGTTAAGATTAGCATATTTACTAAGGTGCGCGTACTGGATAATCACCTAAAATTGCTCAATTGTTGCATTTTTTAAGCTATATTTGAATCAATGACAACCTATCCCACCCATCACCAGTAGGGCATCCACTAGGCGAGAATTTTGTTCAGAGGATACGGGGCTTTTAGCATGACTTTTAACAGGTCTTTCAAAGATTGCGTTTTGTGAGGGGCTGCTAGCCGATTCACCGTCTGATTGGTGGTTATGCTGTTTGGGCTGGTGGCTTTGGTGGCTGTTTGGATGGCTGACCATTGTATCGCTTGTAACTGTACTAGCATTGGCAGCCAAAACCGATGTTGGCTGATGAAACGCTAAATACGTCAATGCCAAAAATCCCGTGAGCGCCAATCCCGTGAGCGATAGGAATGTATGGTGGGGTGATGATGCTAAATTTGGCATTTGAATTCCAAGTTGTGATAACCCATATAAACCCTTACAATAGCTATACTTTTAATGCGTTATCAATCAAAAATTAGTGAGAAAGCGGGTGAGCACACAGCAACACAAACCACATGCCAAGATTTTACCTGAAGCTGAATTGACTGTCCCCAAAAATTTTGACGACGATCATCCTATTAGTTTTGCCAAATCTGGTGGCAAATCTGTGGGTATCGTCACACCGCAAAAAATTCATTTTGATACCCCATTGACACTAGAATGCAATCGCACGCTGCCATTTTTTGATTTAATGGTGGAAACTTATGGCGAGCTCAACGCCGATAAATCCAATGCGATATTGATTTGTCATGCGCTATCGGGCAGTCATCATGCGGCTGGCTATCATAGTAGCGATGATAAAAAAGCCGGCTGGTGGGATACTTTTATCGGTCCTGGCAAAGCGATTGATACCACGCGTTTTTTTGTGGTGTGTCTTAACAACATTGGTAGCTGCTACGGCTCGACCGGTCCAACCAGTACCAACCCAGAAACCGGCAAGCCGTATGGTCCAGATTTTCCCTTAGTCACCATCAAAGACTGGGTAAAAACACAAGTCATGCTCTCTGACTATCTGGGCATTGACATTTGGCATGCCATTGTTGGTGGCTCAATGGGCGGCATGCAAGCCATGCAGTGGTCAATTGACTATCCGGGTCGGCTGAAAAAATGTGTGGTCATTGCCAGCACGCCCAAGCTGTCTGCGCAAAATATTGCCTTTAACGAAGTGGCACGCCAATCGATTTTATCCGATCCTGATTTTTGTGAAGGACGCTATATCGAGCAAGGCAAAATCCCCAAACGCGGCTTGATTTTGGCGCGTATGGTCGGTCATATCACTTATCTCACCGATGAAGCGATGCGGGTAAAATTTGGACGCGATTTGAAAGCCGGCAAGCTGATGTTCAATTACGATGTAGAATTTCAAGTGGAAAGTTATTTACGCTATCAAGGTGAGCAGTTTAGTGAACGGTTTGATGCCAATACCTATTTGCTGATGACTAAAGCCTTGGATTATTTTGACCCGGCGCGTGGCGCGATTGCGGATGACAGTCTTAATGATAGCTTGACTGATACCGATGCGCTACGGTTGGCATTGGCAAATACCCAATGTAAGTTTTTAATTATATCCTTTACCACCGATTGGCGGTTTAGCCCAGAGCGCTCGCAAGAAATTGTGGATGCGCTAATTGCCAATGGTAAGCCCGTAAGCTATATCAATATCGATGCCGCCTATGGGCATGATTCGTTTTTGTTTGATATCCCGACCTATCGTCAATCGGTATTTAATTTTTTAACGGCTTAACTTAGATTTAACGAGAATTGAATGAAAATCGACCATCAACTTGCCGAACGCTGGATCAAACCCAATGCCAAAGTCTTAGATTTAGGCTGTGGCAACGGTGATTTACTCGCGCATTTGCAAAACAAATTGGGCGTATTTGGCTATGGTATCGAAATCGACCAAACTAAAATCAATGACTGTATCACCAAAGGCGTTAACGTCATTGAGCAAGACTTAAATGATGGGTTGGCGCGGTTTGCCGACGCAAGCTTTGACACGGTGGTGATGGCGCGCGCCCTACAAGCGGTCAAAGAGCCCGACCAACTACTCCTCGACATGGTACGTGTTGGCAAAGAAGTGATTGTCACTTTCCCTAATTTTGCGCATTGGCAAAACCGTATTCACTTGGGTATCAAAGGTATGATGCCAATGTCTGAAGCCCTGCCGTTTGCTTGGTACAACACGCCCAATATTCACTTGTGTACCTTTAAAGACTTTGAAAAGCTGTGTGATGACAATGACATCCGCATCATCAATCGTTTTGCGGTACAAGAAAGTGAAAAGCCCTACCCTTGGGCATTGGCGCAAATCATCCGCAAAAACCCCAACTTACTTGCCGATGTGGCAATCTATCGTGTTACCAAAAACTAAGCTGTTTTATCGCTGATTCTATGCCTATGAAAATTTGGTCAGCGGATAAATTACCGTCTAATCTAACAATATGTCACAAAAGTAAAGCCCTACACGACACCAAACGTCGCAAGTGTTTGTTTCCCCTGTGAAATATTGTAACAACTGTTTACATTTTCACTTAAATATTTGAAACGCAAAGCAAACAGTGTTAACCTAAAACAATCAAAAGATTGCGTTATCCTATTAAAACATAACGAATGGCTAAATCATTGTAAAATTTAAGATTTTCTGTTAATTCGTTTACCTATTTATTAAGTTTATTTTATCTAAACCTAGGCAAGCTTGCGATGGCTGCAGCTTGATACTCGGAGTTGGTTATGAAATTATTGAAAGTCACCGTATTAACTGCATTTTTAGGCTTATCGGGCGTTGCAAGCGCCGAACTGGTTGCCAATATTCCACTCAACGGCTCACGCTATGACAGCATGGAACCGATGGAATTACTTAGCCAAGCTAAAACTGGCAACCAACAAGCCCAATTCTTCCTAGCCAAACGCTACCAAAAAGGTCTTGGCATTCAGCAAAACTTCCAACAAGCCATCCAGTGGTACACCACCGCCGCCAAACAAGACATTGCACCTGCACAATTAAATCTTGCCATGATGTATATTCGTGGTGAAGGCGTGCAGCCTAATGCTGGGCAAGCACGTTATTGGTTAGAAAAAGCAGCAAAACTTGGTGATAACCGTGCCAGCTATACCCTAGCCATGCTGGATGAAAAAGAAAAGAAATTGGTCGATGCCTATAAATGGTATGACCTAGCCGCTCGTGACGGCATGCTATCAGACCAAGTACGCACCCGCGCGCAAAGTAAAATCGGTCAATTGGCATTAAACTTGTCATCACAAGACATCGCCACTGCACGTAGCCGTGCGGATTCTTGGTTTCAAAGCAAGTAAATTTAATACAACGAATGTTTGGTTAAGTGTTAAGCTAGCCATTAAAGTTTATGAAACCCTAGTATTTACTAGGGTTTTTTGTTTTTATGGGTTAAATTAATCAAGATTGCTCGGCGCACATTGATTGTATAAAATCGCTCATTTATCCTCTGTTGCCGTAAAACCACCGACTTCAGGCGGTGGATATAAGGCAACTCCGTAACCATGCTTACGCACAAAATTTTGCTAAATGTGTTAAAATAAACCCATGAAAACACTCAAGTTACGCATACGAGATAAACAAGTAGACCAATTAAACCGCCTAAGCGGTGCGGTCAATTTCGTGTGGAACTACGTCAATGATTTGAGTTACAGACACCTACAAAAAACTGGCAAATTCTTTTCAGCTTATGACTTGAACGAATACACCAAAGGTAGTGGTGAGTTACTAGGCTTGCATAGTCAGACCATCCAAGCCATCAACGAAACCCACGCCAAAAGCCGTAAGCAATTCAAAAAAGCTAAGTTATCATGGCGAACCAACAACCCAAACTCTAAGCGTAAAAGCTTGGGTTGGCTACCATTTAAACAATCTGCCATTAAGCATATTGCCACGCACCAAACTGGTAAAAAGGGCTTAAAATCAACACTACAACTAAGCCTAGCCAAAGGACAAAAGCTAATCATCGACCTATGGGACAGCTACAACCTATCGCTTTACCAAATCAACACCCTTGAGGTCGTGCAAGACAGCCGTAATCGTTGGTATGCCTGTGTCACCGTCAAAGACTATCCCAAACAATCATGTGGTACTGGTAGTGTTGGCATAGACTTAGGCTTAAAGGAAAGTGCCACCACCTCAAACGGTGACAAGCTACAAATCAAGCAAACGCTTAAATATGCCAAAGCGTTAGCTACCGCCCAACGTGCCAAAAACAAAAAACGTGTCAAAGCGATTCATGCCAAAATCAAACATACACGGCAAGACCTAATTCACAAATTCACCACACGACTAGTTAAAGACAATGCCCTAATTGTAGTTGGTGACGTTAAAACCAATCAATTTAACAGTAAAAAAGGCAAACTAGCCAAATCGGTTTACGATGCAGGTTGGTTTGAACTCAAAAGGCAACTGACCTACAAATGCGAGAACGCAGGTTGCCGTTTTGAAATCGTGAATGAGAAATACACGACTCAGCGATGTTCGTGTTGTGGTGAAATCACCGACAATAGTCCGAAAGGTAGAAAATCGCTTGGAATAAGGGAATGGACTTGTGCATCGTGTGGCACATGGCATGATAGAGATATTAATGCTGCTAAGAACATTCTTGCGGTCGGGCTTGACCGTCTTGCAGAAGAAATCCCCGAACGATAGGGAGGGGAGGAAGTCAACAGTATATGTGGTATGCCGATATGGCACTGGCTGCCTTGGCTGCTGTGCTCAATCTGCCGATTCAAGAGCCGAAAATAATGAAAGCTATAAGCTAATCTGTTGTTTTACTCTCTCTTTAAAATATTGGCGTGATTTTTCATCCAACCCAAGATAGCGATTTTTGCTTAAGGTTAAAAAATGACTATCTTGGTCAACTCCGATAAATTTTCTACCAAATAAATTGGCAGCAATACCTGTTGTCGATGAGCCTGTAAATGGGTCAAGCACGACATCATTAGCTTTAGTAGACGCCAAAACAATCCTTGACAACAATCCTAACGGTTTTTGCGTAGGATGTTTGCCAAATTGCTTTTCCCAACTTGATACCGCAGGCAGTCGCCAAACGTCTTTCATTTGTTTGTCACCATTGAGCGACTTCATTAATTCATAATCAAAGTAATGCGGAATTTTTGGGGTTTTTCTTGCCCAGATTATCCATTCAGTTGAATAGGTGAAATAGCGACAAGAAAAATTTGGCGGTGGATTGGGTTTTTCCCAAGTTATCATGTTTAAGATTTTAAAATTGAGTTGTGATAATACTCGCCCTAGCGTAAAAATATTGTGGTGGGTTCCACTCATCCAAATCGTGCCATTATCTGCCAACATTCGCTTTGCTTGGCTTAGCCAATCATAAGTAAAAATATAGACTTCATTATCATCACTAAATTTATCCCATTCGCCCTTATTGACAGATTGCACCATGCCATTTTTTACCGTTAACCCGTCATTGGATAAAAAATAGGGCGGGTCGGCAAAAATCATATTGATAGATTTATCATGGATAGTTGGTAGGATGTGCAAACTATCGCCTTGCAACAACGTAAAGTCCTGCGATTGTGATTGATAAAAAATCATTCCATCATATCCGCAATAAAGTGCAACATTGACGCGATATCATAACTCCCTTCTAAAAAACCCATATTTTCACAACCATCAGGAATGAAAACCGTCTGGTTTTCTAATCGACTATCCAAGCTAAGCATTCGCAAGGTATTCACAATTTTGCCTTTGATGCCTTCATCCGCTAGCCATTCACAATCATCATTGAACTTGTAAGCAACATGCATGTCAATAATTCCAAAATAATACTTATTGTGTGTAGTTTATTTTAAACAATGAGTGAGAATAACGCAATGGAAAATGACATTTTAATCAAGTTTGGGCAAAAAATTCGCCAACTGCGTAAAGCTAAAAACCTCAGTCAAGAGCAGTTAGCAGAACTGACAGGGTTTCATCGTAACTATATTGGGATGGTCGAACGTGGCGAGCGAAATCCTGCACTAATCAATATTGAGATTTTTGCTAACGCGTTTGATTTGTCGTTAAGTGAATTATTTGAATTTAAGGATAAATAATGGCAAGACAGCCTAATAGTTTTGGCGGTGGGGCACAAACCAATATTAATGGTCTAACCTTTGAAAGAGACATGAATCTTTTGACAGTGATTGATGCTCTACCTAATTTTCATACGGTAAATAATAAAATTTATTTGAAAAATATTTTGGTCGCTGAACATTTTTCTAAGTATGGCTTGTACAAGAATTACTTATTGCTTAATCAAATAAATTGGCAAGATTTTATTAGCTCTCAATTATTGCCTGATGATGTATTAATTACCCAAAAGTCATGTTATATCATAGAGAAAAAGTTTCAAAATACAGGCGGGTCAGTTGATGAGAAACTGACAACTTTTCCTTTTAAAACCCAGCAATATCAAAAAATGTTTACCCCTTTAGGAAAACAAGTTCATTTTTATTACTTACTAAGCGAATGGTTTGATAAGCCTAAATATAAAGACCCGTTGCAATATATTCGAGATAATCAATCGGACTACTTTTTTAATGTTGCTGACTTACTTAATAAGATTGTTTGGGAATAAAATTTTACCCAAATAATCATCTTTTAACATTTCAATATTGAGCAAAATATTGTTGCGTTCAAAATAGTCTTTTAATGGATTTTTAGTTTTCAGCCAACCTTTCCCATCAGTCACCCAAATAAAAGTAACCTCTTGAGCCTGCCAAAAGCGGCTCATTTCGATATATTCAGTTGCGGTGGATTTTAACTTTGAGCCACCACCGCCATAAAAATTGCACTCGATAAAAAATAACTGCGCATCTTTTTTGATTACAAAATCGATGATTCTCGAAGATTTATCAACAGCAATATCGATGCCCCAAACTTCTTTAATCTTTTTGGCGTTGGCTTGAGCCAAATAAGCTAAATTATGTTCATGACAAAATATGGCGACAAAGGATTCAACGAGTTTTTCCATCGATGTACCACCACGATTTTTTCGACCGTTGGAATCAAGTCCAACTTCTACACCAATACAATAGTCAGGGATACTTTTAATTTGCTTGGTTTTGATCAATTCCGCAAAACCACTCTCAATCAAGAGATTTACCACATCGTGAATTTTTTCATCTGTGACTTCTTTTAAATTGAAGTCAAAATTTTTATAAATAAAAGCCGTGCTATCAATCAAAACTTCAACTGATTTATCTCGAATTGCCAAAAGAGTGGGTACTGTCTTAATTGTCTTCGGATAAGTCTTAAGAATATCGAACAATGCCGCTTCGATATCTTCTTTACCAATGGCAGTGTTTAACAAATTCAGCTCTTTTTCGATTGGGGTAATATTTTTAAACACCTTTCCCCAGTTCACAAAATAATCAAACTGAGTGATACCTTTTAAATTTAGTGTCTCAATGAACTTCTCAAAATGTTCATCTGCAAACAATTGACTATCCATAATTAATAATTCCGTATTAACAATTCATTGACGGCTTGACGACTGGTTGATTTTGCCCCAATAGCACGATTAGCGGTTACTCGCTCTATATTAAAATCTTGATAAAGATTATCAAAAAAATCATCATACTCACTGTGCATCTTTGGGTCAGAATTACTTAATAAAAACTGATGCCCCAACTTATCAATTTTCTGGCAAAACTCATGCAGCCGACGTTGCTCACTGTCATCAAAAACTTGATGAGAATAAGCAGTAAAACTTGCTGTTTCGCTAATCGGGCGATAAGGTGGATCAAGATAAAACCAGCAAGGTAAGTCGTTTGGTAGCGCTTTAATCGTTTGCTCGTAGTCACCCTGTAAAATCACGACTTTTTGCAACGCGTCAGAGACTGCAAGTAATAATGCTTTATCCAAAAAAATCGGTCTTTTATAACTACCTATTGGCACATTAAACTGATTTTTTTTATTAACTCGATATAGCCCATTAAAACTGGATTTATTCAAAAATATAAATAAACTGGCTTGCTTCACTGGATCAAGATTTCTTTGATTGAAACTTGCACGTTTAGCATAAAAATAAGGCGTTTTTGCATCTTTATCTAACAACTTATCATAATCTCTTTGCAAGTTATCTAACTCAATCATTAATTGTTGAACATCTGCCTTGATAACCTGATAGACATTTATTAGATCTTCATTAAAGTCATTGATAATAAGTTTTTTTAAATATTTTAAGTTAGATAATGCCCAAAAACTGACCGCACCCCCACCCAGAAATGGCTCAATCATGCAGAAATCTTGATTGGCTGTATAATTTGGCAAACGTGCTTGTATATCACCGATGAGTTGTGATTTACCGCCAGCCCATTTTAGAAAAGGTTTAAGTTGAGACATTTTTTAAATTTGAACATCGAATCAAAAAGGATAGGCATTATAGCACAGCCGATTTTTATCCTTTCAATGAACTTCAATGCAAATTGATGTGTTAGAATTTTAAGCAAACCTGTCACTCATTATAAAAATATGCCGACCCTTACCCAACAATCCCCTGCCAAAATCAATTTATTTTTACATATTACCGGTAAACGCCCCGACGGCTATCACAATCTACAAACCGTATTTCGGCTGATAGATTTGTACGATACGCTCACTTTTAGCCATACAGATAAAACCATTGGCGATAATTTACCCGTCACCCTGTCCAATGCCGAGCACGTCACCGACACCCCTGCCGACAATCTGATTATTAAAGCGGCCATTGCCTTATTAGGCTTTGCCAAAAATCATCAAATCTTGAGTGACTCGCAAATCGCCCAATTACCGATTGTTGATATTCATCTTGATAAACACATTCCGATGGGGGCAGGCTTGGGCGGGGGTTCGTCTAATTGTGCGACAGCCCTGATGACACTCAATACCTTATGGAAAATAGGATTGAGCAATGAGCAGCTACGCCTCATCGGTGCAAAACTGGGCGCGGATGTACCGATATTTATTTTTGGCAAAGACGCCATTGCTGAAGGCATTGGCGAGATTTTAACGCCGATTGACTTGCCTGCGCAGCAATTTTTATTGTTAAAACCCGATGCCCATATCAGCACGGCTGAACTTTTCGTCCATCCGCTGTTAAAACGGGATTGCGCAAGCCTTTCTCATGACTATTTGCAAAGCCACTGTCATGCCTTTACCAATGAGTTAACCGATGGCTTTACCAATGTTTTTGAACCTGTGGTATGTGCCTTATCTGCAGACGTCAACGCCGCGATGAAGGTTTTAAGGACGCTTGCCACCAACACCCACACCACACCGCGCATGACGGGCTCAGGGAGCTGTGTGTTTTTGCCAGTACCTAGCGATTTTGATAAAAACACCATCAAACACTGGCTACAATCATCACCTTTTCACGCGTATTGGGTGCATACGCTGTAACAAAATTTTGGAAAATCAACGATTGCAAAAATTTTGGTGTTTATGCCCAAAAAAAGCTTGCAATTTTATGTTTTTTGGTTAAAATATCGCTTCCAATACAGGGGTATCGCCAAGTTGGTAAGGCACCAGGTTTTGATCCTGGCATCCGTTGGTTCGAGTCCAGCTACCCCTGCCATATTTAAAGATGTACAGATTTTCTTGTGCATCACGTAGTAAAAATTTTGTCATAAAATCTGCGCTGTTCAAGACATTTTACATTGACAAAATCGCCTAAAATCGGTATAGTTCGCACCGTCACAGGGGTATCGCCAAGTTGGTAAGGCACCAGGTTTTGATCCTGGCATTCGTTGGTTCGAGTCCAGCTACCCCTGCCATTTTCTTTACTAACCCATTTTTAGTAGTTGACGTAATGACGTTTTTCTCATCCTAATTGTAAAAGTTAGTTGATGAGTTTTTTTGTTTGATGAAACCGTCGTTGGTCTAGAAAAATAGGACTCGCATATGCCTTATTTGGCGATTTTTACCGGAAATGCCCATCCAGAATTGGCAAAAAATGTCACCAATCACTTACATATTCCGTTAGGACGTGCCGATGTGACGCGTTTTTCGGATGGTGAAGTCGCGGTTGAAATCCAAGAGAATGTACGTGGTAAAGACGTCTTTATCCTACAATCAACTTGCTCACCGACCAATGACAATTTGATGGAAATCATGGTAATGGCAGATGCCTTGCGCCGTGCCAGTGCAGGTCGTATTACGGCAGTGATGCCCTATTTTGGTTATGCGCGTCAAGACCGTCGTCCTCGCTCAGCGCGTGTACCTATCTCAGCAAAAGTGGTCGCTGATATGCTCAATATTGTGAGCATTGACCGTGTTGTTACCGTGGATTTGCACTCAGACCAGATTCAAGGTTTTTTTGATATCCCTGTAGACAATATTTACGGTACGCCGGTTTTATTTAAAGATTTACGTGAGCAAAAATACGATAACTTGATGGTAGTATCCCCTGACGTAGGCGGTGTGGTTCGTGCCCGTGCAATGGCAAAACAGTTAGGCGATGCCGATATGGCAATTATTGATAAACGCCGCGCCAAAGCCAACGAATCAGAAGTGATGCATATTATCGGTGATGTTAAAGACCGCGATTGCGTGATTATTGATGATATGGTGGATACCGCAGGTACCCTGTGTAAAGCCGCTGCCGCATTAAAAGAACGTGGCGCGCGCCGTGTGGTGGGTTACATCACCCACCCCGTATTGTCAGGTAAAGCCATCCAAACAATTGCCGCGTCAGTGCTTGATGAACTTGTCGTAACCGATACTATCCCACTGTCAGATGCCGCAAAAAACACGGGCAAAATTCGCCAAGTGACCATTGCGCCTATGCTGGCTGAAGCGCTACGTCGTATCAACAATGAAGAATCATTGAGTGCGATGTTTGACATTATGTAGGTAATTTTAGGCAATGTTAGCCAGCATGTGGAATGCGGGCTTATCGGCTACGCCCATGTTGCTATTATTAACTTGCTATTTACAAAATAATTGTTAAAGTTTTGCTATTTTTTTGAAAAATGGCGTATAACGCATAAATTGGTCGCAAATTTATGCTTTTTTTCACTCGCTAGTTACTTGCTAATTTTTATAAGCAGAGCGTTGTAAGTAAAGGCAAACAGCCAAATCATACTGACAAGGCATCCCTGACTAGCCTAACCCAAGGAAACTCCCATGAGTAACCAAACTTTTGAATTAAACGCTGTCGTACGTGGCGACGAGTTACAAGGTAAAGGTGCGAGCCGCCGCCTTCGTAAACAAAACCTAGTACCAGCAATCGTATACGGTGCGGACAAAGAGCCAGCCTCTATTGCTATCCGTTACAATGAATTGATTAAATCACTTGAAACAGAAAGTTTCTTCTCTCACATTTTGACCATCAACGTAGAAGGTCAAGGTACGGAAGAAGTGGTGATTAAAGCACTACAACGTCATCCAGCCAAAAACACCCCAATGCACGCTGACTTCCAACGTATCGTCCGTGGTCAAGCGATGCACATCACTGTTCCTGTACACTATGTAGGCGCTGAAGATGCACCAGGTCATAAAGCAGGCGGTATCTTTGTATCGAATGCCACTGAACTTGAAATCACTGCTATTCCTTCAAAAATCCCAGAATACTTGACAGTCGATGTATCTGGCATGAACGTCGGTGATTCGATTCACTTGTTAGATATCCAGTTACCTGAAGGCGTTGCCATTCGTGAGCTTGAAGTGACTGAACCGTTTAACCGTACCGTGGCTACTATGCAAGCGCCAACGGTGGAAGTTGAAGAGCCAATCGAGCCAGAAGCAAATGAAGAAGCTGCGGGTACTCGTGATCCTGAAGGTGACGAAGAAGCACGTAAGCTTCAAGCACAAGATGATACCCATGATGCCCCAAAATCTGATGATGAATAATCATTTATCATTTGCCGCTTAAGTTGGAATAATCAGCGTGTCAAAACTGAAACTGATTGTCGGACTTGGCAACCCAGGTCAGCAGTATGCCCAAACACGGCATAATGCTGGCTTTTGGTTTGTGGAGCGTCTAAGCGAGATGTTTAATATTACCATGACGTTGGATAAAAAATTTCATGGTTTGGTTGGGCGTGGCGTAGTATATGGCATGGATATACGTTTATTGTTACCGCATACTTTTATGAATAAATCAGGGGAAGCGGTGGTACCGATGGTAAATTTTTATGGCATCCACAATGACGAACTGCTGATTGTTCATGATGAGCTTGACCTTGATGTGGGTCGTATGCGCTTAAAAACAGGCGGTGGTCATGGCGGTCATAATGGACTGCGTGATATCGTGCCACATATCGGCGCGGATTTTCACCGTTTACGTTTGGGGATTGGTCATCCAGGACATAAGTCCAAAGTATCGGGTTATGTGCTTGGCAAACCGACCGCTGATGAGCAAATCGCATTTGACAGTATGCTAGACGCTGCCATGCGTACCCTGCCCGATTTGGTGACAGGTGACTTAGCCAAAGCCCAGCAAGCCATCAATAGTTTTAAACTACCTAATGCCTAACGTTAACCAAAGGACAAGATTGATAAATCTTAGGGTCTATCCTTGAACTTTTATTTTCCTTCCATATATTGATTGCAAGATGGATGAATTTCTCACCTGATATTTCAATCATGTTTAACTTTTATCGAGTTGGTTAATAGCCTCTCATGACTAGCCTGCTCACTTTTACCACAATGACGCGCATCGCGTTAACCTGACAAGGTAAGGAACGATCATGTTATTAACCCTATTAAAAGCCAAACTTCACCGTGCGCGTGTGACCCATTGTGAGCTTCACTACGAAGGTTCATGTGGCATTGATAGCGAGTTACTCGACTTGGCGGGCATCCGTGAGAACGAATCAATCGACATTTACAATGTCAACAACGGTAAACGTTTTCGCACCTATGCGATTCGTGCAGAAGCAGGCTCAAAAATGATTTCGCTAAACGGGGCAGCCGCTCACATGGCGGATTTAGGCGATGTGGTAATTATCGCTGCTTACGCGCAAATGGATGAGAAAGAAGCCGACAACCATCATCCACGCTTGGTTTACCTTGATGAAGGTAATATCGTTAAAGACACTGCCAACGTGATTCCTGTACAAGTTTCTTAACACTGCTTTATCTTTACCACAAATGTGCAAATAAATTAGGCGAGTCATTGAATACTCGCCTTTTTTTGTCTATATTTTTTATTTAAACAATAAGTTTGGCTGATAAGTAGATTGATAGGTGGGTCAACCGTAAATTGCACGTTGGTAATCTGCTTGCGATAGGTTAATTAGCACCAATGTGGCAAACAACGAAAGGCTTGCTATAGAATTAATAACGTTTACTTTTAGTGCCTATTAATAAAAAAAAATAATAAAAAAAGCCGAAGTTGATTCGGCTTTTTTAAAAAATTAAAAGGCTTAAAGAAGCCAAGATAGGCGATTATTTTTCTACGCCAGCTGGTTGACCTTTGTATTTGGCGTTTGCGTAATCCCAGTTGACAAGTTTATCTAGGAAGGTGTCAACGTAGTCTGGACGACGATTACGGTAGTCGATGTAGTAAGCATGCTCCCACACGTCACAAGTCAATACCGCAACTTGGTTATGGGCTAATGGGGTGTCTGCGTTTGCCGTTTTGGTGATTGATAATTGACCACCCACGCTGTCAGCCACTAACCATGCCCAACCTGAACCAAATTGGCTTACAGCCGCGTTTTTGAATTCTTCACGGAATTTTGCATACGAACCAAACGCTTCTTCGATTTTGGCTTTTAGATCGCCTGTTGGTTCACCGCCACCATTGGCTGTCAAGCAGTTCCAATAGAAAGTGTGGTTCCAAACCTGCGCCGCTTGGTTAAAGATGGTCGCTTTGCTGCTATCACCTGCGGTGGCTTTGATGATTTCATCCAGCTCTTTACCTTCAAGACCTGAACCTGGTAGTAGCTCATTTAGTTTGTTGACATACGCTGCATGATGTTTGTCATGGTGAAATTCTAGGGTTTCTGCGCTGATATGTGGCTCAAGCGCGTTTTTGGCGTATGGTAAATCTGGTAATGTAATGTGTGACATGTTATTTTCCTTTTTCCTTCGCTATTGTTGTGATGACTTTATGATAAAAGTAACCACATGCCATTTGTGTGATAAAAGCTTTGTATTAAAAGCGCATATATCAAAACCATATCCAAAATGGCAAGTTGGCTGGGTTGATGTTATTTAGTTTATGTTATTTATCTATGCTTCATCAAGCTTTATCAAGGGTTAAAACCACTCACCAATTTTACTATCGTTAGCTTTGTTTATTAACCTTGCTATCATTAGCCTTGATAATATCCTCATAACACATGGGTTATTTTGCCATAAAAATTGGCAGAATTTAACCGTTTCTATAGTGGGGATTTATTATCTTGTGGGGTAAAAATCAATGAGTGCATGCTAATAAGCTGATTTTTAACCCGTTACTTGCTATTTGATGATAGCAAATTATTCAAAAAAAACTGTAGTGGTTTGGTATAAGGCTTTTGCAATGTGAGTATTTGCAGCGCGAGCCACTGTTAACTATGCTATGATAAGGTCAAGTTTTTTATGCAAAATACACACAGTGGGTCTGTATGTCAGTTTCTATCCTTAATCAACTATTTCCTACCCGCCAGTTAGTCCTCGCCAGTAATAACCAAGGCAAACTCGCGGAATTCAAGCAATTATTTGAACAAGCCAATCTTGAAATAACAGTCATCCCACAAGGGCAATTGGGCATCGAGGACGCGGTCGAAGATGGACTTAGTTTTATTGAGAACGCGCTGATTAAAGCCCGCCATGCCAGCCATATTAGCGGACTGCCTGCGATTGCTGATGATTCGGGTTTATGTGTACCTATCTTGGGCGGTCAACCCGGAATTTATTCTGCGCGTTTTGCCCAAGATGAAGCCAGCTTTAGCCAGCATAAAGACTTAGCCAATAACCAAAAATTATTGCGGCTGCTTGAACCCCACAGACATACGAATGAGCCGATTATCGGGCAGTTTGTTTGCGTGTTGGCACTCGTGCACCATGCCGATGACCCGCTACCCATCATTGCCCAAGGGATTTGGCAAGGTGAAATCTTGCCCGCCCCGCAAGGTGAGCTTGGTTTTGGTTATGACCCGCTATTTTGGCTACCTAGCTTACAAAAAAGCGCTGCCGAGATGCACAAGGCCGATAAAAACCGCATCAGTCATCGCGGGCAAGCGATGCAGCAACTGCTAATGCAATTGATGAAGTAAAGGTTTTCAACTCACGCTCTTGCAGATAGACAGGGTGTGACTGCTAAGGTAGTGGATACAGAGATTTTACAGCAACAATTTTTTTACTTTACTAGATGATTAATTTATACTATACCACTTTCGGTTAATTTTTGCCTTTTAGCATGCGTTAACCAACAGATTTTGGATTGCGTATTTTATAGGCTTTTTTCAATCACCTTAAAAGCCTGATAACTTATCGCTATTTACCTTTATGAGTGGCACCCACGCTGCTCTTTTTTGATATTTTATGGAAGGTTTTGTTATGTCAAATTCAAATGTGTCAGATTCAACAGTTACTAACTTAGAAGTAACTACCAACAAAAAATCAAACCTTGAAACCCAACTCACGGTTAAAGTACCTGTGTCAACCATTCAAGGTCGTGTGGAAAAACGCATCAACCAAGTGGCAAAAACCGCTAAAATCGACGGTTTCCGTAAAGGTAAAGTGCCTGTATCACACATTCGCGCCCAATATGGCGCAGGTATCCAACAGGAAGTGATCAATGATGTGATTCGCGATACCGTATTTGATGCGATTCGTCAAGAAAACATCCGCGCTGTGGGTATGCCAAACATTGATGACGTGAAACTTGAAAACGACTTTTTGGTTTATCAAGCAACGGTTGAAGTATTCCCAGAAGTAGAAGTTCAAGGGTTATCAGACATTGAAGTTGAGCGTCAAGTTGCCAACGTGGGCGACGCAGATGTTGACACCATGATTGAAAACCTACAAAAACAACGCCAAACTTACGTTGCCAAAGACGATGCCGCAGATGAAGGCGACCAAGTCAAGTTTGACTTTGAAGGTTCAATCGACGGTGAAAAATTTGAAGGTGGTAGCGCACAAGACTTTAGCCTAGTCTTAGGTAGTGGTCGTATGATTCCAGGCTTTGAAGATGGTATCAAGGGCATGAAAGCAGGCGAAGAAAAAACCATCGACGTGACGTTTCCAGAAGATTACCAAGCTGAAAACCTACAAGGTAAACAAGCACAGTTCAAAATCAACGTCAAATCAGTTGAGCAATCACAACTACCAGAATTGAACGACGAGTTCCTTGAAGCATTTGGGGTAACAGAAGGCGGCTTAGACAAACTTAAAGCAGACGTGCGTAAAAACATGGAGCGCGAAGTAAAAAGCGCTGCCCGCAACCAAGTAAAAGAAGCGGCATTTAACGCCCTACTTGAAAAAAATGAAATCGACGTACCTGCATCGATGCTTGAGCAAGAAATCGATCGCCAACGCAGCATGATGTTAAACCGTTTTGCCCAGCAATTTGGTGCAGATCCTAAAACTTTTAACAAAGATATGCTACCAAACGAATTATTTAAAGAGCAAGCCCTGCGCGCTGCCCGCCTTGGCATCATTGTATCGAGCCTGATTGAGTCAAACAAACTTGAAGTTGACCAAGAACGTGTGACCCAATACATCAACGAAATGGCAGAAAACTACGAAGATCCAAACGAAGTTATCGACTATTACACCAACAATGCGCAAGAACGTGCCAACATCGAAGCAGTGGTGTTAGAAGATCAAGTGGTCGATCATATCTTGTCTCAAGGTAAAGTGACTGATACTGAAGTATCTTACCAAGACTTACTGGCTAGCCAACAGCAACAAGCGATCATGTAATAATTGGCTTAATCCATTCTTAGGCATTTAAGCTTAGATATTTAAGCTTAGGCATTTAAGAATGTATTTTTAGTCAGCTTAGTAACTTGTTTTTATGCCAATTGCCCTTATAAACGATAAGGGCTTTTGCATATTTAAAAAGGACAATAACATGTTAGAAAAATTCTTGGACTCGCCTTTTGCGACGAGTCAAATCCAAAATACCGTAACCCGTGACGTGTTGTCACCACAAAGTGCTTTAGTACCTATGGTGGTCGAGCAATCGGCTCGCGGCGAGCGCTCATTTGACATCTATTCTCGCTTATTGCGTGAGCGTGTGGTGTTCTTAGCCGGTCAAGTTGAAGACCACATGGCGAATTTAATTGTCGCCCAGTTGTTGTTCCTAGAAGCGGAAAATCCAGAAAAAGACATTCACTTATACATTAATTCACCAGGTGGCTCTGTGAGTGCAGGTCTTGCGGTGTTTGACACCATGAACTTTATCCAGCCACAAGTGTCAACGATTTGTATGGGCGGTGCTTATAGCATGGGTTCATTCTTACTAGCGGCGGGTGAAAAAGGTAAACGCTACGCCTTAGCCAATGCGCGTGTGATGATTCACCAACCGTCAGGTGGGGCACAAGGTCAAGCGACCGATATTGAAATCAATGCGCGTGAAATCCTAAAAATCCGTGAACGCTTAAATAAAATCTTGGCAGAACGTACCGGTCAGCCACTTGAGAAAATCGCCCGTGATGTCGAGCGTGACTATTGGCTAGACGCCCAAGAAGCCAAAGAATACGGTCTGATCGATGAAGTATTAGAAAAACGTCCAAGCATTGCTTAATAGGTTACACAATCACAAAGCAATTAAAACAAGCATAATTTTAGGAGCGTTTTTTTATGTCAAAAAATGACATTGAGCCACACTGCTCGTTTTGTGGTAAAGCCAAACACGAAGTCAAAAAGCTAATTGCAGGTCAAGACGCCAATATCTGTAATGAGTGTATTGAACTGTGCGATGATTTAATCGCCGAATCAAAGTCATCGGGCAGCGACGGTAGTGATACCAATGAGCGTGAAAACTGGGCAGCGCGCAAATTGCCAACGCCCAAAGAAATCCGCAGCCACTTAGATGAGTATGTCATCGGTCAAGATAAAGCCAAAAAAACTTTGGCAGTCGCGGTTTACAACCATTACAAACGCTTAAAGGTCAGTGAAAAGCTGAGTGAAGATAAGGCACTGACGACACTTGGCGCTGAAGATGCGATGGTTGAGCTATCAAAAAGTAATATTTTGCTGATTGGTCCAACGGGCTCGGGCAAAACCTTACTGGCGCAGACCCTGGCACGCCTACTTGATGTCCCATTTGCGCTCGCCGATGCCACTACCTTGACCGAAGCGGGTTATGTCGGTGAAGACGTGGAAAACATCGTACAAAAACTGTTACAAGCGGCAGAGTTTGATGTCGAGAGAGCGCAAAAAGGCATTATTTATATCGATGAAATTGATAAAATCAGCCGTAAAAGCGAAAACCCTTCGATTACCCGTGATGTGTCGGGTGAAGGCGTACAGCAAGCGCTGTTGAAATTGATTGAAGGTACGGTTGCCAATATTCCACCGCAAGGTGGTCGTAAGCACCCAAACCAAGAGATGATTCAGGTCGATACCAGTAATATCTTGGTGATTTGTGGCGGTGCGTTTGCTGGTCTAGACAATGTCATTCAACAGCGTACCGAAAAAACCGGTATCGGTTTTAACGCTGAGGTAAAAGCCAAAGACAGCGGCAAGAAAACCGGTGAATTATTCAAGCAAGTCGAGCCAGAAGATTTGATTAAATTTGGTCTGATTCCAGAGTTAATTGGTCGTCTGCCTGTGGTCGCGACACTGGAAGAATTGGACGAAGAAGCATTGGTACAAATCTTAACCGAGCCAAAAAATGCGCTGGTCAAACAATACGAATACTTGTTTGAGATGGAAAATGCGACGTTATCGTTTACCGATGATGCGCTAGTTGCGATTGCCAAACAAGCCTTAAAGCGTCGTACCGGCGCGCGTGGTCTACGCTCCATTGTTGAAAACGCCCTGCTCGATACCATGTATGAATTACCCTCGATGACACCCGGCAAAACCGTGACAGTCAATAAGGCAGTGATTGATAATAACCAATCGCCAGAGATTGTTTAACTGTTAGTGATTTTAAAAATAGTGAGTTAAAAAAACGTGCCTATGTCGCACGTTTTTTTATGTTTAATCTTCAATCAACCAACCCTGTTGTACCGCAATGGCAATTTGCTCGGTTATCCAGTCGTGAATGATGGGAAAATCCTGTCTGATAAAGGCTTGGGCGGCTTCGACTTGGGAGCGCTTGACCTGATGGTCTGTCCACGCACCGCCATCTGTCACCATATTGAGCATAAAGGGCAATAGCCTATCCACTACTTTAACTAGTTTGCTTTCAGCACTATGACCTGTTTCTTGCTCATCCCACAGCGTTAACAATTCTGGAACGGGGTTGCCCATCATCGTTGCCAGTTTTTCTACACCAATGCGCTCATCAACATGCGCCTGCGAGCGTTTATCAGCATATAAGAATGTGTCACCCGCCTCGATTTCACCCAAGTCATGAACCAATGCCAGTTTGAGCAACTTTTCATGATTGACATCCAGTTTGAAATGCTGCGCTACTGCCCAACACGCCATCGCCAAATGCCATGAATGCTCGGCTGAGTTTTCAAGACGTCGTGGCGTGTCTTTAGACAGTTGGGTGGTATAGTTGCGGCGGTTGACTGATTTTAAGGCATCCAATGCCAACAGATAATCAATAAGTGGTTGCATCAAATACCTCTTAATCCTGCATGGTCTGAGTCGTATTCACTTGACTAGCGCTGAAATCGTTTTAAAAGCGGGATCTTCTGAGCTACGACACAGCTCAAATAAAATCGCTTCGGTGGTGGTGACGACCGCACCGGCACGGCGCATACGACGAATCGCAATTTTACGGTCATACAGGTCTCGCGAGCCCACGGCATCGGTGATAATGATGGGCTGCATACCGTTATCGAGTAAATCTAACGCCGTCTGCATGACACAGACATGAGCTTCTGTACCAAATAAAATCACATTGTTGCGATTTTGCTGGGCGATATGATGCCAAGAGGTTGGCGTATCACAGGCGCTAAAGGTGGTTTTTTCAAACACTGGGGTATTTTTTTCAGATAGTAACTGCGTCAACTCTGGTAAGGTAGACCCCAGTCCTTTGGGATATTGCTCATTAACCATAATAGGCACATTAAGCGCTTGTAGACCTTGAATCAAAATCGCTGTTTTTTTGAGTAATTTTCGATGTTCGGCAATATGGGGCGCAAGTTTTTCTTGTATATCAATCAGCATGGCTTGGCAGTCATTGCGCTCGATACGATAGGGTTTTGGGATAAATTTTGTTGTCATCTTCAGCTCCTTTGATGATGGTTCAACTTGGGTGGTTACAATCATTCGTATGTCACGAATGCTATACTATACTCTATTAAAAAACGCCATTAAAAACTCATGGCATCATCTGCGGTGTCGACCACAGTTAACTGATAGTCCAAATGCCCTAAATAGCCATAATGTCCTTTTTCACTGAGTTCCGCAACAATGGTGACGTCATCACAATGTACCCGATCCATAAGCTTGGTTTGATGACTGGCTTGATTGTCAGTAGGTGTTTTATTGGACTGATACAGTGATTGGATACGCAGTAATGGGTCATTGAGCGCATAGGTAGCGCCATCGGTGACAAAGGTTAAATACTCACCGACTTTGTGCACTTTACCTTTAAAATGCTGATTGGTGACAACACCGCTAAATGCAGGGGTATATAAACGGCGCGCTTTATATTGCTGCTTGGCATATTGCCATGCGCCATAACTGCCTAGGACAGCAGTTACGCCCGTTGCCGCTGTAGCTGTCACACCGACGCCAATGAGTTTCGCGACAACGTGACGCTTTTTAGCTTTGTTTTTTTGTTTGCGAGGCTGTGCTGAGCGCTTCGATTGTTGTACTTCAGGGTCAGTCGCTTTGTTATTTTTTTTAAACATGAATGTCACTTTAAATGTCACTTAGATTGTTGTTTTTTGATAAAAAATGCCAGTAATCACTTCAAAAAAAATTGATTAACTTATAGTAAAATGTTTTGGCAACATTTACCGCAACTTTTTGTTAGTATTATTTTTGCCAAATTTGCTTATATTTTGCAAGTAGCTGTTCGGGCGATTCAGGGCGCTCATCGTCTTTGATGATGCAATCAATCGGACAGACTTTGTCGCAGGTTGGCTCATCATAGAACCCGATGCATTCGGTGCACAAGTCAGGATTGATGACGTAAGTTTTTTGTACTTTATTGTCGTAGCTAATGGCTTCATTTGGGCATTCGGGCTCACAAATGTCGCAATTGATACAGTCGGAAGTGATTTTTAGTGCCATGTCTTGTAGTCTGTTTTTACCTTAGCAATTAACACCTTTAGCGATTAACGATTGACACCGCACTTAGGCGCCATACCTCATATACCATATACTGTCATCTTGCATCCACAATTCCTGCATGACATTTGCCGTCGGTTCATGCTTATAATACAAAGTGATCATACATTCGGTAAGTGAGAAAAAGTGATAGCGAACACGGTCAGGCAATAGCGGTTGAGACTGCCAGTCTCGAGATTGCCATAAGTTATGTAAAATCTCATGCCAGCTGTCGCGATTGTGGATTGCTTTACCGTTAACGAACCGAAAGTTGTCCGCCAAAGTCGTCTCAATGGCTTTAAAATCCTGTGATAAATATCCTTGGATAAACACATTACGGCGAAGTGCTAGGGAATCCTGCAATGCTTCAACATTCACCGCTTCAACAATCGTTGAAATGGTGTCTGATTTATTTTGCTGGTATGAGTGAACCACAAAAATTCCTTAACCTAACGCCTGATACCGCGACAACAAGACCAACTTAGGTAAAAATTGGCTCGCTGACGCTTTTCATGATTAGCGCAAATTGCAACACATCATCCTGCATCTCTTTAAACGGATTGGCGATTTGACACACCCAGCCAGAGCCTAAAGCGCCATCAATCGGCTCACCTTGTTTATTCCACATTTCTTTGAGAGGGTAGCTCAAATTACCCTGTGGCGTCATGATTTCGATGGTGTCACCCACCATCAATTTGTTCTTAATTACCAAGGTTAAGCGTGTTGGGGTAATGTCGCTAATCTCGGCAACAAACTGCTGATGATCAGTTTTTGATGACCCATATTCATAGTTTTGGTAATCACTATGCACGTGGCGACGTAAAAAACCTTCGGTATAGCCGCGATTGGCTAGCCCATCGAGTGCGGTGATTAAACCTGTATCAAATGGTTTGCCAGCGGCGGCATCATCAATCGCTTGGCGGTACACTTGCGCGGTGCGCGCCACATAATAATGCGACTTGGTACGGCCTTCGATTTTGAGTGAGTGCACCCCCATATGGGTTAGCTCAGGCACTAGCTCAACGGCACGTAAGTCTTTAGAATTCATAATATAAGTGCCATGTTCATCTTCAAACATCGCCATCAATTCGCCTGGTCGACCTTGTTCTTCAATCAGTACCACTTCATCCGATGGCTGCTGTACATAGTCATCGCCCATCACCACATCACCATTTAGATTGACAGTTTGAATAGCATCTTCTTGCGTGGCTTGAGTAGGAACAAAAACTTCGGGGCTATTGATAGGTTGGCTGATAGGTTGGCTGATAGGCTGTGTTGGCACGATATCGCCTGTTTCGTTTTCTTCTGCTTTATAGGTGTTGTATGACCAGCGACAGGCATTGGTACAAGTGCCTTGGTTGGCATCACGTTTATTGATATAGCCAGAGAGCAAGCAACGACCCGAATAGGCCATACAAAGTGCCCCATGCACAAATACCTCAATTTCCATATCAGGCACTTCAGCGATGATTTGCTCGATTTCTTTGAGTGACAACTCGCGACTCAAAATCACGCGGCTGACGCCCATTTGTTTCCAAAACTTGACCGTTGCCCAGTTTACCGCATTCGCCTGCACCGATAGGTGAATTACCTGCTCTGGAAAGGCCTCACGCACCATCATAATCATCCCAGCATCTGACATAATCAGCGCATCGGGTTTCATCTCAATCACAGGGCGGATGTCTTCGATAAAAGTTTTAAGCTTGGCATTATGCGCTTGGATATTGACCACGACATAAAACTGCTTGCCGAGTGAATGGGCGTAGGCAATTCCTTTGGCAAGATTTTCCTCATCAAAATCATTATTGCGCACCCGCAAGCTATAGCGTGCTTGTCCCGCATATACGGCATCTGCGCCATAGGCAAACGCATATTGCATATTACGAAAAGTGCCAGCAGGGCATAAAAGTTCAGGCTTACGGGTCATAACTATCCTTACAGCGTGTCATACAATGTGAAATTGTTGATATTATAACAAATTTGCTAATCACGCGGAAAAAAACTTGAGTAATTTACTCGGAAATCATGTTAAAGCGGTCATAAAATATTCAATGATAAACCTGCACAGACTGCCATGGTAAGCTCAGCGACTTGCTCATCAAACGCACTTGACCATTCACCTTTTAATACTAAAGGCGGTTGTATCCAGCGCCAACGCAATCCCGTAATGATACTCTCTACCGCGCGTTTGCTACCTGTACCGTCGAGCCCTGCACGGATATAACATGCCACAGGCAGTCCTTGTTTTTGCTCAAGCACAGGGTAATAAATTCGCTCAAAAAAATCCTTGGTTAGTCCCGCCATAGAACCAAAATTTTCGGTCGTGCCAATGATAATGGCATCCGCTTTTAACACATCTTCCACTTGGGTTTGTAACGGTGTTTTAACAATCACGGTGACGTTATCAATATCCGCTAGCTGTGTGGCGGATTTTGCAACTTCTGCTAATCGCTGGGTATTATCTGATGGGGTATGTAATACCAATAGTAAATTTTTCATTTCACGCATACTGTACATCCTAAAATGTCATGATTACCCAATTTTGGCGAATAAAAAACCGCAAGGTGATGCGGTTTCAGTCAGCGATTTCAGTCAGCGGCTCAAGTCAGCAGGTAAGTGCTGCCAAATTTAAGGACGGTGGATTTTATCGCCCACTTCCCCCATCATACCGCGTACTGTGTTTAAGATATCAGCAGGCAGTACCACGGTTTTGGCATTGGGTGATTTTGACATATCAGTCATGGCTTTGATGTACTGCTCACCTAGTAGATATAGCAGCGGAATTTCGCGCTCGCCCACCGCTTCACTAATCAAGCGAATTGATTGCTCACTGCCTCGCGCCAGCACCACTTGCGCTTCGGCATCACGCCGTGAAGCCTCAAGACGTCCATCGGCTTCTGCAATTGCGGCTTGGCGTTGTCCATCCGCTTTGGTCACTGTAGCACGGCGTTGCCGCTCCGCAGCCGCCTGTTCTTCCATCGCCATTTGCATGGTAGGTGATGGGCTAATGTCTTGGATTTCCACGGTTTTTAGGGTAATTCCCCAATCGGCAATATCATCAGAAATTGACATTTTTAGCGCGGCTTTGATTTGGTCACGCGATGATAACGCACTGTCAAAATCCATATCACCAATGATAGAACGCAGTGAGGTTTGTACCAAATTACGAATGCCCTGCTCATAATCTTCAATACCATACACGGCACGCTCTGGATGCACGATATTGATATACGCCACCGCATTGGCGATAATCACGACGTTATCACGGGTGATTACCTCTTGCGATGGAATATCTAAAACTATGTCTTTGGTGGTTACTTTATATGCCACGTTATCGACATAAGGAATGATAAAATTCAACCCAGGCTCTAAGGTCTGATGGTACTTACCCAAACGCTGTACAATCCATTTAAACCCTTGTGGTACGATTTTTACCCCTTTATAAAGGGTAAATAGCACAAAGGCGACCAAAAAAATACCAATACCGCTCAACGCTTCCATGACAATTCCTTTATTGATGCTTATTAATGCTTATTGATGCTTGGTGGATTCTACCAGCAACTCATTTCCAATAACATCCACGACAATGGCTCTATCACCAACTGCCAGCGGTGCGCTTTGGTAGCTACGACACACCCACTCATCCGCCCCAAAAATTGGCACACTAAAACGAATCTTGCCCAATTTATCTGCTTGCGGACTTTGAATAATCATGCCTGTTTCCCCGATGATAACCCCCGAACCCAATCCTGCTGTGGTACGATTTTGCATATACGGCTTGATAAATTTAAAACCAATGATAGTAAAAATCACCGACAGTATCAGCCATACCATCAGCCAAAAAAACCAGCTAAACGGTAATAACCATGACAAAGCTGCCACCACAATCGCTGCCACACCAATCGATAAACTCACAAAACTGGTCAAGAATAGTTCAAGAATAATCAGCACTAACCCCAAAATTAGCCAGTGCCAAGGCTCAATTAGCATATCCCCACCTTGATTTTTACTATACCAAACCCATTATGCAAGATTATGAATTTAAAAACAAATGCCGTCATTTAACCCGCTATCTTTGTCACATTATACACTATCATCGGCTATCAACTGCTTGACCGTACAGACCGCTAATTGTGGTTAATGATTGCACAAAGATGCGTTTTTTCCTATAGTGGTCAATGACCCTTTCATCTCTAGAGTCCCAAAAAATACGATGAGCCTTGATGCCCTCAAACTGAGTAACCAGTTATGTTTTCCCATTTATTCACTGTCAAAAAGTATCATTAACCACTATCGCCCCCTGCTAAAAACCTTGGATTTGACCTATCCACAGTACCTTGTCATGCTGGTGCTATGGGAAAAAAGTCCACAAACTGTCGGCACATTGGGCGATTTTTTAGACCTTGACACCGGCACACTTACCCCTTTACTTAGAAGACTTGAAGCCAAAGGCTTTGTGCACCGTGAGCGTGCCACACAAGACGAACGGGTGGTACAAATATCGCTCACTGCCAAAGGAGATGCCCTAAAAATCCAAGCTGCGTCCATTCCTAGTGCTATGTTAGCTGCCATGGAGTTAGATGACGAAGCAATAGATCTGCTACGACAAGTGGCGCAAAAACTTTGCCCGACTCATACGGAGGTGTGTACCCACAATCTATCACCCAAAAACCATTAAACAAATTTTCATCTTTAAGCGCTATGTGCCTATATCTTATCTATTATCATGCGTCTTGTTGGGGTATCGTTAAATTTAGCATTTTTAGTCATTTGTTATTAGTTTGTATGCAGCGTGTGAGAATTTGATTACCTTATCTAGGCACTGAAAATTATATTGTGTAAAATATAATTTTTTAAAACTTAAATATTAAAATCTAAATACTGTGGCGAATGTTGTCACGCCGATTTTTTTTATTCATTCACGCAAGTTAAGCATTCAAAATAAGGTACTCTTATGAAAATTTTTTATAAAACCCCAACCGCTACCTCAACAGGCGGCCGCTCAGGTCATGTTGCACTAGAAGATGGTTCACTAGGCTTTGATTTACAAACCCCTGAGCAAAATAGTACAGGCGTCAACCCAGAAAAATTATTTGCCATGGGCTATGCCGCGTGTTTTGACAATGCGTTGACTCATGTGGCACAGCGTATGAAGCTAGAAGGCGTCAGCTCAAAAACCTCAGCGGTTGTGGGACTGGGCATGAATGCCCAAGGCGGTTATGCGCTTGACATCGATTTGTATATTGAACTTAGCGGCGTCAGCGAAGAACAAGCGAAAGACTTGGTTGAAACGACGGACAAAGTCTGCCCGTATTCTAATGCCGTGCGCGGCAATGTTGACGTACGTCTGCATACCCAAGTAGTGGCATAATCAATTTAACATAATTTCCATTGCAAGCGGCGTGCTCAAATGTCAAAGACCCATTTGGGCACATTTACCGTTTAGTTGAGCAAGTTGAAAGCCATTCAAGCGTTCTAACAGCCAATGACAAAATTGGTAACATCGAGCTTTCTTTAGCTTTGTTTAAAGGCTCGGACAATAACTTTTATCGCTCTACTATTATCATTATAGTTTTATCACTAGATTAGGAATATTTCATGTCACTGATTGAAAACTTACAATGGCGCCATGCCGTCAAAGCCTTTGATCCAAACCAAAGCGTGAGTCAAGAAAATATCGACAAAATCATCGAAGCCGCTCGACTGGCGCCCACCTCATCGGGATTGCAGCCCTTTAAAGTTATCGTGGTCAAAAACCAAGCCATCAAAGCGCAGCTAGTGGCGGGTGCGCTCAATCCTGACTGCATGAAAGAATGTTCTCACGTGCTTATTTTTGCAGGTTGGCAGGATTATAGCGCCGAAAAAATTGATACCGTGTATGACATGACCACAGATGAGCGTGGCTTACCTAGAGGACGTTTTGATAGTTATACTTCCATGCTCAAAGCAAGTGTGGCCAAAAAAAGTGCAGACGAAAACTTTGAACATATCGCTCGCCAAGCTTACATTGGCTTGGGACTTGCGTTGGCACAAGCAGCAGAGCTTAAAGTAGATAGTTGCCCTGCCGAAGGCTTTGATCCTAAGCTGATTGACGAGGTATTAGGTTTAGAGAAATTGGGGCTAAAAAGTATCGTAATCATGTATGTGGGTGTTTCAGATCCAGCACGTGATTGGATTGCGCCTATGGCAAAAGTACGCGTAGCCACTGAAGATTTTGTGATTGAATACAATTAATTCATCAGCTAGCAAAAAAATCTCTAAGAACAACCCTCTAAATAGCTTATTTAGAGGGTTTTTTATATCTACAATGGGCAAGTGATATTGGTTAAAGCAATTTGTACGGGGATAGGTTTTATGAAGTACGGATTTTTTTAATAATCATCTTTATTGACAGCGAACCGGTAGATTGACAATACCTACCACCGGTACGCCATTTTTGGTAAAGGGGTTAAATTTGCCGCTCTTAGCCTGCATAGACAGTTGTCTATCGACTCTGACATTGCCGGTCGATTTGGCTAAAGTGACGCTGGTTGGATTGCCTTGTTTGTCCACCGTATAGCGAATAATCGCTGTTAATGCGCCGTTTTCCAGGTCTTCACTATGACAGCTAAAGCTAGGTTGCCGCCGCCAACTTGCTTGCCCTGCCGAAAAGCTCACAGGTGAATTATTTTGCGCTTGCTGGGCTTCTTTATCCTTGTCGGCTTGTTGTTGTTTTGCCTTTTCGGCTTTCGCCCTAGCTTCATCGGCTTGTCTGGCTTTGGCATCAGCTAGCGCTTTTTGACGATCTATTTCTGCTTGTTTGCGCTCACGCTCTTGTTGTTCAATTAATTGGTTTTCCAACGCTTTTTGCCGTGCAAGCGCTTGTTGGCGTTCCAATTCTTGTTGTCTTTCTAATTCTTGCTGTCTGACGAGTGCTTGCTGGCGTTCAAGTTGTTGTTTTTGCGCTTGTTCGGCTCGCTCATTGGCGAGGGCTAGTTGCCTTGCCATGACAATGTTTTGGTCAACCTGTGGCGGCTTGACGATAGTTTTTTCAGCTGGTTTCGACGGTTCGGGTAATGGTTTAATCGGTTGTTCTACAGGTTTCTTAGCAATCGGTTTTTCGACTGTTTTCTCAACAGGCTTGCTGATGGGTTTTTCTATCGGCTTTTCTTCTGGTTTTTCTGCTATTTTTTCTATGGGCTTTTCTGTTGGCTTTTCGACGGGCTTAGGTAGTTGTTTTATCGGTTGTTGCTCGGCTGTTACCGTCATCTCTTCAGGCTTGGTTGGCGCAGGTGGTGGCGCGATAAAGCTAATTTCTAACGGTGGCGTGACTTTGGGCGGTTTGATATCAGGCGTTGCCATATTTGCCAAGCTAATCGCTACGATACCATGTAAGCTCAATACACCAATCAGTGCCAACGTGCCCGACTTTTTATCGACTATGCTGCTAATATCGTTTGAGAAATGGGCTGGACTAAAGTTAGCGTGACGTTGGATAGACATAGTTATAGCGCTGTATGTTTAGGGAAACTTTTGAAATCGCTGTATTATAGTGTGAATGAGAATCGTTATCAATATCTTAAATGATATTAATTCTTATTTATAAAAATTAATGATAATTATTATCATCAATGCTATGATTTGCTATTTTAAAACTTTGACCCGGGTCAACTCATGCTAACCACCCAATCGCTTACCGTCATGCGCCAACAAAAAACCCTCTTAAACAACATCAATGTTACCATTGAGAAGGGAAAAATCTATGCCTTAATTGGGCATAACGGTTCGGGTAAATCGACATTGATTAAAGCTTTGGCAGGGGAAACCACCCCCACTAGCGGACAGATTTTATTACCGGATTTTGCTGACAAATCAATCTTTGATTTACCGCCAAAAACCCTCGCCCAACAAGTCGCCTATTTACCGCAAAAATTGCCTGATGCCAGTCAATTTACGGTTGCCGAACTGGTGATGTTAGGGCGATACCCTTATCAAAAATGGCTACAAAAGCCTACGCCACAAGACCATACTAAGGTGCGTGAAGCAATGGCGCTGACCCAAGTCACGCCGTTTGCCGAGCAATCAGTGGCAACGCTATCCGGAGGGGAGCGCGCCAGGGCATGGCTTGCCATGTGTATCGCCCAAGATACGCCCTATTTGCTACTTGATGAACCACTTGCCCCGCTCGACATCGTCTATCAAGTTGAAATACTGCGTCTCATTCGTGATTTGGCACGGCAGAAAAACAAGGCGATTGTGATTATTATTCATGATATTAATCTTGCGGCACAGTTTTGTGATGAGTTTATTGCGTTAAAAAACGGCAAGCTTTGTCATGTTGGTGATATCGCCAGTACCATGCAACCGCAAGTGCTTGACCAGATTTTTGGTATCAATTTGCATTTATTAAGTCACCCAGTCACCGGTAATAAAGTGGCGGTGGTGTGATGAGAGCTTTTTGCTTGCTAATTGTTTTGTTTTTTTTGACAGCGTGCCAGCCTCAGCGGGATTTAAAGCTTGAAGCGCCCCCCGCAGAGGCTCACAGCGTCAAAGTCATCACCCCTGATTGGGCGGTGGCTTCGACACTCACCGCCCTAGGCTATCCACCGATTGCCACAGGCGATACCAAAAGCTACCGTGAATGGGTGGGGACGCCCGCGCTGCCAAGTGATATTATCGATATTGGGGAACGATTCACCCCAAACTTTGAACGGCTTGCCCAACTCACCTCATCTTCTAACAATATTGTGATTATTGATAATGATTTTTATGCTCATCTAAGACCTGCTTACGGCAACACACCCCATAAGTCGGTGAGTTTTATGTCAAAAAACGCGATAGCGACTTGGCAGGACTATGCTGAACCGACACTTCAGCTGGGTGAAATTATTCATCAGCCGCAGCGCGCCCAGCAATTTTTAACCCAGTCAAAAAAACAGCTTGGCAAGCTTGGTGCGACATTTCGCCAAACACATCCTCACATCAAAAAAATTGCGGTGGTGCAGTTTGCCGATAGCAATAATTTGCGGATTTATACCAACAATAGTCTGTTTCGACCGACATTTGAGGTGATGGGGTTAAATTTGATTACACTTGAAGATCAGATGGGTAAAGGTAATCTTTGGGGATTTAATTCGTTGGTATTGAGTGATTTGGCAAAACTTGATGATGATACCTGTTTGGTAGTGGTTGAGCCGTTTAGTCCTATGCTACGTCAAGAATTAGCCAAGAATTTGCTGTGGCAGCGGCTAGGCTATGGCGCAAGGGCTAACAATAGCCGCTGTATGGCAGTGTTACCGCCGATTTGGCTGTATGGCGGTGTGTCTTCTATGGTGGTATTTGGCGAGCGATTAAATCAGGCTCATTGGTTAGGGGGCAAGGCGCATGGATAATAAAACTAGGCTACAACATAACCAGCGAATTACCAAGCCCTTTAATGCCCCTGCCTGTTGGCTTTTTAGTGGCTTATTGTCGCTGGTTTTAATAACCACGGCTTTAGTCCTTAACAGCACTTGGCATGATGCATTGTGGTTATTATTTGCCAGTTCACAGTCGCTGACCTTAGCGCAAATGGTGGCGCAGTTACAAATTTTGCCGACTATGTTAGTGGCGATATTTGCCGGCGGATTACTGGGCGTAGTCAGTGTCTTGCTACAACAATTGGTCAAAAATACCCTTGCTTCAGATAGTACCCTTGCGGTAGGAACAGGGGCACAATTGGCTTTATTAATTGTGACGCTGTTTTTTCCCAGTTTTGGCTTGTATGGTAGCTTTTGGGTGGCGTTTGTTGGGACATTGCTGAGTATGGGCTTGGTGTTTGCGATTGCTGCCAACAGCCGTATGAATCCTGTGGTGCTCATTTTGGGTGGTTTGGTGGTCAATATTTTGTTTTCTGCTATTTCCTCACTGTTGATGATTTTTTTCTCAGAAAGGGTTATGGGGGTCATGGCATGGGAAAGCGGTAACTTAACCCAAACCAGTTGGCAAAATAGCCAGTTTTTTGTGCTAATAAGCCTAGTCCTGCCCGTCATCTTGTTGTTTTTGGTCAAACCTTTAACCATCATGAGCCTTGATGAACGCCAAGCCAAAGCCTTGGGCGTGCCTGTGGCTGCCGTGCGTATGTTGGTAGTAATCCTTGTTGCGATAGTCACGGCAAGCGTGGTAAGCCGCGTGGGCGTTTTAAGTTTTGTGGGCTTGGCTGCGGCAAGTGTCGTTAATGTAGTAGCGATTCGCCCGATTGGACAACGATTACTGGCAGGATTTGCCTTTGGGGCGATGTTGTTATGGCTCACTAATAACATTGTGACGCTGCTGTCACCCTGGTTCAAACCATTACTTAACATAACGCTGCCTGTGGGGTCGGTCACAGGGATATTAGGTGCCGGGTTGATTATTTGGTTGGTCATTCGACAAAGTAAACAGCCCATGATTGCCGAACAAAGCCCTAGCCTGTTGGTCAGCAAACGCCGATATTTTGGTGGCGGTTTTTGGGCGGTTTCGGTAGGGTTGTTGCTGCTTGTGACAGTAGGTGTATTACATATTTCCCCTGATGCGATGGGCAGTTTTGGGTGGCATACCGAGGCAAGTTTTATCGAGAATTTTCGCCTACCGCGTACGCTATCGGCAATGGCAACAGGTCTGATGCTGGCTACGGCAGGGGTACTATTACAAAACTTGACTCGAAATCCGATGGCAAGTCCTGAAGTGATGGGCATCAGTTCAGGTGCGGCATTGGGGGTGGTATTGGTGTTCGTGTTCAGTCCAGTAATATTAGGCACACTGGGACTGGCAACCGATTCTTTTTGGGCATTGGGATTGCCTTTATTGGGTGGGCTGTTAGGTGCGGGTTTGGTGTTACTGTTGGTTTTGTGGCTTGCTCGTCGGCTATCCTCCAGTTATTTGTTACTCGTGGGTGTGGCGATTTCTGCATTGATGGGTGGTATTTTAACTTTAATCAAACTGTCAGGCGACCCTCGCTTACAAGCGATGCTTAATTGGCTATCGGGTACAACATACCATGCTTATCCTGTGACGGCGTGGGCATTAATGGTCATTGGTACAGTGTTATTTTTGCTCAGTTTTTTGCTACTAAAGCCACTTAGGGTGATTAGCCTAGATGAAACGATGGCTCGCAGTTTGGGCGTATCAGTAAAACGTAGCGAAATACTGATTTTTAGTCTTGTAGCAGTGTTAAGCACTGTTTCGACACTGGCGGTTGGACCGCTAAGCTTTATTGGATTGATGACGCCGCATTTAGCCAAGACACTTGGGGCAGTGCAGTTACCCCACCAATTAGCCTTGTCAGCGCTACTGGGCGCAGGACTGATGTTGATTGCTGATTGGGTGGGACGTTATGCGATTTTTCCCTATGAAATACCTGCGGGCACAATCGCTTCCATCGTAGGCGGCTTATATTTTTTATGGTTGATGAAAGGTATGAAAAATTAAAAACATAACTTCTTTGGTTACGCTATCATTACTTATTGTAAATAAAAATAATAATTGTTATCATTCGCAACAATGTTTTATCTATTGTCTTTTGAGTGATTGAATATGCGTTTATCCCTATTATCTTTAGCCGTGCGTTCGTCTTTGGCAGCAAGTACGGTTGGCTTATTATCAACCGTGGCGATGGCAGAAGAAGCAAATACCACGGATGCTGCCACAGAAACCCTACTCGATGAAATCGTGGTGACTGCAAGTGCGGATGCGTCAAAAACTGGTTTACCGCCAGCCTATCAAGGTGGGCAAGTCGCCACCGGTAGCCGTATCGGTATTTTGGGTAATAAATCGACCATGGAAACGCCTTTTTCGACCACGGCCTATACCAATGACTTTATTTTAAATAAACAAGCGGATTCTGTTGGGGATATCCTAAAAAAAGATTCAACGGTGCGTGTGGCTCGTGGCTTTGGTAACTTTCAAGAAGCTTATCTGATTCGCGGATTTGTCACCAACTCTGACGATACCATGATGAATGGCTTATACGGCATTATGCCTCGTCAATTTATCGCAAGTGAGCTATTTGAGCGGGTCGAAGTACAACGTGGCGCTAGCACCTTCCTAAATGGCATGGCACCCGGGGGTAGTAATAAAGGGGGCACAGTCAATTTGCTGCCAAAGCGTGCCACTCAAACGCCGATTCGTAAAGTCACTATCAGCAGCGAAAATGCCGAAAATGGTAAAATTGCCCTAGACGTGGGACAACGGTTTGGCGCAAATCAAGCGTATGGTGTGCGTGCCAATGTCGCCTATCAAGATGGCGGTACAGCAATCGATGATGAAAAAGCCAAACTGGGGTTGGTCGGCTTGGGTTTAGATTATCGCCAAGATAACATGCGGTTATCGGCAGATTTGGGCTATCAAAATAACGAGCTGCAAAAAACGCGCACCAATGTTACCTTGTCAGGTTTGACCCGTGTGCCCAATGCCGCTGATGCCAAAAGCAACTGGTCGCAGCCGTGGAGTTATTCAAATGAAAAAGATGTGTTTGGCACATTACGGGCTGAATATGACCTTAGCCCAAATTTGACTGCCTATGGCGCATATGGTTTCCGTCATGGCGAAGAAGAAAACTCGCTCGCTAACTTGATGGTCACCAATTTAAATGGCGATGGCACCACCTACCGCTTTGACAATGCCCGTGAGGACGACATCAACACAGGTGAAATCGGTATCCGTGGTAAACTGACCTCAGGCAAAATCAACCATAATTGGGTAGTGTCTGGCAATATCTATAAAGCACAGACAAAAGCACCTTACCAATTTGACTGGCAAAACACGCTGACGACCAATTTATATCACCCAACCTCGTACGCCAAACCCAGCTGGTCAGCGGCGGCGGTGGCTGGCGGCGATATGAACCATCCTACCAAGACAGGCGAAACCACGCTCACCAGTGTGGCATTGGCAGACACCCTAGCCTTCATGGATGATAAACTTCAAGTGACCTTAGGGGCAAGACACCAAACCATTGAAGATGAAAGTTTTGACCCCACCACCCAAGCCAGTAATGGCAAATATAAAGAAAGTAAAACCACGCCTGCGTTTGCCCTATTATATCGCCCTAGCGATGAATGGTCAGTCTTTGCTAACTATATGCAAAGCCTTAGCAAAGGCGAAACTGCCCCTCTCACCACCACCATCGATGGCGTAACAACTGAGCTGACCAATGCAGATCAAGCCATGTCACCGTACGTCACCAAACAAAGCGAAATCGGCGTGAAATACGACCGCGGCGTTATCGGTGCAGGTCTCACCGCTTTTCAAACCAACAAGCCGCGTTATACTACCGTTGATACCACCTTTGAAGCGCACGGCAAAAACCAACATAAAGGCGTTGAACTCAATGTATATGGACAACCCACCGCCAATATGCGAGTGCTAGGCGGCGTGACTTTCCTTGATACCCAACAAAAAGACACCGGTAGCGATGCCACTGAAGGGAAGCAAGTTATCGGTGCGGCAAAACACCTGTTGAACCTAGGGCTAGAATATGATTTACCACAAGTAGATGGCTTAACCTTAACAGGCGATGTCATCCATACCGGCAAACGTTACGCCAATGATGCCAACACCCTAACAGTCGATGGCTACACCACTGTGGATTTGGGCGCAAGATATAAAACCCAACTTGCTGGTAAAGCAGTCACGCTCAAAGGGGTGATTGCTAACGTCACCGATAAAGACTACTGGTCATCGGTAGGCGGTTATGAAAATACCGCAGGTGACAACGGTGCAGGCTATCTTACCTTAGGTGAGCCACGCACATTGAAGCTGTCAGCGACCTTTGATTTTTAATTTTACCCATTGTTAACGTTTGCCATCGGATGAAGCTTGCTTTGTCCGATTTTTATTTGAAACTGACTAAAAAATAAAAGCTAAACAGGAAATACATGTTCCCCACTACCATGCCCCTTATGACCCTTATCTGGCAACAGCACCGCTTTGCCTTTATCAAAGTCATCTTGCTCAATCTGCTTAATGCCTTGGTGAATGTCGCTATTATCGCCTTTATTAACCGTTTTTTAATCGCAGCAGTCGGCACTGATAATCCCCTCTTAGGCAGTTGGCAGATATTAGCGGTGTTTTTGGTAGCGATTATGGGTTTATTAGCGACAACGTTTATGTCACAGCTTGCCTTGACTAAGTTAGGGCATCGCTTTGTGTTTGAATTACGTTCGCAACTGATAAAACGTATCTTAGATACTTCAATCGCCCAAGTTGAAAAAATCGGTAGTGCCAAGCTGTTAGCCAGCTTAACTACCGATGTGCAGTCGATTACTGTGGCGTTTGTACGCTTGCCTGAGCTGGTGCAAGGGGTGATTATCTGCACAGCGACCGCGGTTTATTTGGGGTTTTTATCTCTGCCAATGCTGCTTGTGGTCATGGGGTGTATTACGCTGACCATTTTTATCAGCAGTAAACTCGTTGGTCATGTGTATGCCCATTTAGCCACATTACGAGAAATCAATGATGCACTGTATCAAGATTATCAAGCGGTGATTGATGGACGAAAAGAACTTGCGTTAAATCGTGAACGTGCCAAACGTCTATTTACCAATGATTATCAACGCCACGCAAGCGACTATTTCAACCATATTGTCAAAGCAGATACTTTTCATTTATCAGCCGTAAGCTGGTCAAATATTATGATGTTTGCCGTAATTGGGGTGATTTATGCCCTAGCCAATATTTATCACTGGGTAGATACCGCCACCGCCACTACGTTTGCCCTCACCGTATTATTTATCCAGTCGCCTTTACTGATGGCGATTGGGGCATTTCCCACCGTGCAAACGGCTAAAGTTGCCTTGGAAAAAATACAGTCATTACAGCTTGCCGACTATAGCCCAGATTTTGATACCCAAATTTTAACCCCAAATTGGCAAGTCATTACTTTTAAAAATATAAATTATCACTATGACAATAGCGCAAATTTTGGCTTAAAGCATATCAACTTTACGTTAAAACGCGGCGAAGTGGTGTTCTTAATTGGCGCCAATGGTAGCGGAAAATCCACACTTGCCAAGCTCATCACAGGGTTATATCAGCCTAAATTTGCGGAAAATTCCGGTATTTTTATCGATAACCAGCCTGTCGCCTCAGAACATTACCCCCATTATCGCCAGTTATTTTCAGCGATTTATAGCGATTTTTATCTGTTTAAAACTGTGATGGGAAGCGCGCAAAATACGCCCAATGCCGAGTTAATCGATAATTGGCTAGATATTTTAGCCATCAAAGAAAAAGTCAGCGTCACCGATAACCAACTTAGCGCCACCGAACTTTCGCAGGGGCAGCGCAAACGCCTTGCCATGCTGCTTGCTGTCGCCGAAGAAAAGTCTATTTTACTGCTTGATGAATGGGCTGCCGACCAAGACCCTGCCTATCGCCGTGTGTTTTATCACACTATTATTCCCATGTTGCAAAAAATGGGCAAAACGCTGTTTATTATCAGTCATGATGACAGCTATTTTGAAAAGGCGGATAGATTGTTGATGATGAAAAATGGCGAACTCAGCGAGCTGACCGGTTTGCAACGCGAAAAAGCCAGTCTAGATGCCATTACAGTGATTGGTGAGCATTAAGAATCTATACGACCTGCCCTAAAACCTCGTAAAAGCGGATTAAATATAATTGCAAATGAGAATAATTATTGTTATTATTTTCATTACTTTTAACATACTGTAAATTTCTGTAATTATTTATTAGGGCGGGGTCACTTATGCGTTTATCTTTTTTATCAGTAGCAATACGGGCTAGTTTGGCGGTGGGTATTAGTCATATTTTTACCAGTCAAGTGCTGGCAGACGTTGCGACCAATAGCGAAGATGCACCTGAAACCACATTAGATACCTTGGTCATTCGTAGTGATGCTTACCGCACCACCGCTACCAAGACCGCCCTTGACCCCGAAAAAACCCCCATGAGTTATTCTCGTATCGAGCAAGAGACATTGCAGCAACGCCAAGCAGACAGTGTGGCGAGTGCACTGCGTTATGAGCCAGGTGTCAGTAGCGAAAGTCGTGGGACGGTTGGCATCTTTGACGAATATACCCTGCGTGGTTTTAAGAATTATTCCAACTTTTATGACGGGATGCGTCTGCCGTATGATGGAACTTGGAATTTAATGCCCCAAGTCGATGCCTATGCCACCGAAGCTGTGGAAGTACTCAAGGGACCTGCTTCGTCACTGTACGGCTATAATGAGCCGGGCGGCATGGTCAATCAAATCGCCAAAACCCCAAAAAGCACCCCCGAAAATGAAATCAGACTACGGGCGGGCACCAATAATCTTAAAGAAATCGCCATTGACAGCACAGGTCCTATTAACGATACCACCAATTATCGCATGGTGGCATTAGCCCGTGAAAAAGACGGACAAATGCAAACGACCGAAGAAAAACGGGTATTAATCAATCCCTCTATCGAATACAAACCTAACAAAAATGTTTCGGTACTTGCCAACATTTATTATCAAGATGACCCTCATCAAGTTCCTTCTACCCCACTGCCAAGCGTTGGCACAGTGTATAAAGCCAGTTATGGTAAGTTAGACGCGGATGCCTACGCCGGCGATAAATGGAATGATTTTAGTAAAAAAGTCTTTATGCCAAGCGAGACCATCAACTGGAAAATCAATGATTTATTAACCTTTAAACATACCTTGCGTTATACCGATGCCGACGCCCAACAAAAAAACACCTACCATCAAGGCTTTAGCGAAGGCTCAGACAGCCAGCTGATACGCACCGCCTACACGACTGATGAAAAAATGACCAACTGGGCAACCGATAACCAATTGGCTTATAATCTGATTACCGATAATACCTCGCACAATTTATTATTGGGTGTGGACTATCAAAAAACTGACAGCACGGCTAAGTACGCAGATGCCATGTACAATGGCATACCCATTATCGATTTAAGCGATCCTGATTATGATTTATTTAGCAAAACGGCCCTTAGTTTGACAGGCTATCAACAAACCGATGATATTGAGCAAAGTCAATTCGGCGTTTATCTACAAGATGAAATGCAATGGAACAAGCTCACTGTGGTCGCAGGGTTACGCCACGATGACTATAAAAGCACCACCAAAACCACTGCCACAGGTAGCGATGCAAAAACCACCGTCAACGAAGCCAACCAAACATCTGGGCGATTGTCAGCCCTGTATCAACTTGACAATGGTTTTGCCCCCTATGTCAGCTACGCTCAGTCATTTCAACCCGTGTTAGGTGTCAACTATATTACAGGTGAAGCCTTTAAACCCACCACCGCCAACCAAGTTGAAGTCGGCATAAAATACAACTCGCCAGATAAAGCTACCAAAGCCACGTTGTCTGCCTACGATATCACGCGCAAAAATGACAAGGTCACTGCCATCGACTGGACCAAACAAACCCAAACAGGTGAAACCACGTCAAAAGGTTTTGAAATTTCTGCCGATCATCGTTTCAACAATTGGTTAAATGTGGGTGTCGGCTATGGTTATGTCGATGCCGAAATCACCAAGGATGAGTTTAATCCGCAATTGGTTGGCAATACCCCGCAACAAATTGCCAAGCACAACGCCACACTGTGGGCAAGTATGAAACCCAACGCCAAAACCGCGGTGCAAGTGGGTGTGCGGCACATCGCTGGGATGCAGATTGATAGAGAAAACTCAGATACTTTGCCAAGCGTCACCTTGGTCGATTTGGCTGGTAGTTATCAAATTAACCCCACGTTCGATGTGGGCTTGACTGTCAGTAACTTGTTTGACAAAACCTACGTGGGTAGTTGTTATGACCGCAATAATTGCTGGATGGGCGCAGAGCGACAAGCCAGTGTTAGCTTAACAGCGAAGTTTTAATCATGTTCATAAATTTAAACAAAGGACTTGTTGCCCCAAGTCCTTTCCTTATCGCCCTTTAACAAAAATTACATTCTATGCACCCAGAAAATCTGACTTTATTTGATGACCCCGAAATTGCCGACATCATCGATCACATCAACGAAGACCACAGCGATGATATGAAACACATGGCATTAGGCTTGCTAAACTTAACCAAGGTTCAGCAAAAAACCTTGAAAAATGCGACCTTACGCCAAATCTATCAACAAGGCTTGCTGTTGGATTTGCGATTTGCGCAAAACGAGCCGCACTTAGACAATCAGCTTTTGGCATTTAGTGAGCCAACCCAAACCCTTGAAAAATTTAACGACCAGTATGTCGCCTTATTGCAGCGCAGTGACCGCAAACAAGGTAAAAAAACCATTGACATCAAGCAGCGTCAATTTTGTCTGCAAAGCGTGGAAGCGGTTAGTCACCATATGTATCGTTTGACAGTGCAAACAGATAGCGATTTATCCGATTTACCGGCAGGTTATGCGTTTTTGTTTGATGTCAAACTGCCTGACACCGACCTAAAAAAACACCCCCGCCCCTACCGTTATTATACGCTTCGCAAGGCATGGCAAACCGTGAATGAAAACGGCGAAACGCAAAACCTGGCTTGGATAGATATTTATTGTCATGGAGAAAAAAACGGCGAAATCAGTCTTGGCGAAACTTGGGTAAAATCGTTAAAAACAGGCGATGTGTTTACCAGTGAGCGAGAATTCCCCGAAAAAATCGACCATCTCGATGTTAATCAGCCACAGGGACAAAGTCTATTAATCGCTGATGAAACCTCACTACCGACCGTAGCCAGACTGTTAGAGCAGTGGCAAATGAGCGAGCAGACAATACCGCCGATTGTACTGACCTTTTTACAAAGCCAGCAAGATTTGGCTTATTTAGAAGACGTTTTAGCCCAGTATCCTGCAACGGTGTTGCCAATTGTGGCGAATGATAACCAACTGCCCCATACGCAGATTTTTACGACACTGCAAGATTTTTTACAACAACATCCTCACAAAATTGACCACATCTGGGGTGGTCTTGAAGCGACAACAACGAAAAAACTGCGTTTGTTATTGGATGAGTTATTACAGTTAAGTCGGGATAATAGCGTACTTAAGGTGTATTGGCGAGCAAGCTAAGGGTTATCCAAGAATTGGGCAGACAATCAGATGCATACGTGAGTGCTTAGTCGTAACAATTGGTTGTTTGCAGGGTCGGTTGAGATTAAGCAGCGGGCAGCGAATTTTATTAGCCCCTATTTATTCATCATTTTGTCACGCAACCTTTCTATGATATTTCACAAATTTATCAACGCTCTTATTTGAGCCTAATTTAGTGAGCTATCATGAACTATAAGACCCATCATTATAAAAACCATCATTATAAAAATATCCAAATCAAGCGCATTTGCCTCACCACATCCATGATTGTAGCAAGCATGTCACTTGTTGCTTGTAATAACAATGATAATGAAAGTAATGACCCTAAACCACAGCAAATCGCTACCAATACCAACCTTAACTTTACTATTCTTGAAACGTCAGATTTGCATAATAATGTCATGAGTTATGACTATTACA
Source organism: Moraxella sp. CTOTU47579 (assembly GCF_032004885.1). Lineage (NCBI taxonomy): Bacteria > Pseudomonadati > Pseudomonadota > Gammaproteobacteria > Moraxellales > Moraxellaceae > Moraxella > Moraxella sp. CTOTU47579. Next base: position 2,136 of record NZ_DALZOJ010000002.1, on the reverse strand, counting down.
AGTTGACAGAAGACAAAAGTCTGGGGCTTGAGCGAACCGCAACGCTTATCAATAACGCTCGTAGTGAATCTGCCAATAATATCTTGCTAGATAACGGTGATACCATTCAAGGTAGTGCTTTAGGTGACTATCAAGCAACGGTGAACCCTGTCAAATGTGACGAAACACTGGGCATTTATAAGGTTATGAATGACCTAAAATACGATGCAGGTACGATTGGTAACCATGAATTTAACTATGGGTTGAACTATCTTAATCAAATTACAGGCAATCAGTTTAATGTTGATGGCATAACTGCAAGTGCCAGTGCTTGTAAAGGACCAGACTTTCCCTTGGTTTTATCCAATGTCATTAGCGCTCGCAATAATCAGCCACTGTTTAAGCCTTATAAAATCATTACCAAAACCTTTACGGCAACCACACCAGACGGTAAGACGGTTACCGTACCGCTAAAAATTGGCATCATTGGCTTTACCACACCCGGTATTATGCAATGGGACAAAAAATGGCTAGATGGTAAAGTCACCACCGCCGGTGCGAAAGAAATGGCAGAAAAATACGTGCCACAAATGAAAACTGAAGGTGCAGATGTCATTGTCGCCTTGTCACATGGTGGTATTGATACCTCACCATACAGCCCAACGATGGAAAACGCCAGTTGGCATCTATCACAAGTGGCAGGTATTGATGCGATTTTGATGGGACACACACATCAAGTATTTCCTGATGCTAATAGCAAAGACACCCGCTTAGACCAGGCAGGTATTGATAAAGTTAATGGCTTATTAAACAACGTCCCTGCTGTCATGCCAAGTTTTTGGGGCAAAGGGTTAGGCGTCATCAAATTGAATTTAACCTTTGATGGCAAAAAATGGGTCGTCAATAAAAACAATACCAAAGTGGAAGTGCGTACTATCCAAAATGCTGATAAAACTTTTGTCGCAGCTAACCCGCGAGTGGCTCAATTAATTCAGGCAGAACATAATGCCACTATTAATTATGTCAAAACCCCAATCGGTACATCCGATTTCTCAATGACTTCTTACTTTGCTGATGTGGGTGATGTGTCAGCGATTCAAGTGGTCAACCAAGCCCAAGCCAATTATATCAGCGATTACATTAATGCCAATTTGCCACAATATAAAGATGTCCCTGTCTTATCAGTGAGTGCCCCATTTAAAAGCGGATTTGCAGGGGGTTCAGATTATACGGATGTCGCTCAAGGCAATATTGCTATTAACAATGCGGCTGATTTATACCTGTATCCAAATACCGTGTTTGCAGTAAAAATACAAGGCAGTGATATCAAAAAATGGCTAGAGAATTCTGCCAAACGCTTTAATCAAATAAACCCAAGCCTTACTACGCCACAAGCGTTAATCAGCACTTTTCCTGGGTATAACTTTGATATGTTTACCTCACCCGATGTGCAATATGAGATTGATGTGACTAAACCTGTCGGTAGCCGTATCCAAAACTTAACCTACAAAGGCAAGCCGATTGAAGAAAACGCACCATTTATCATCGCAACCAATAACTATCGTGCATCAGGTCTAAAGGAATACTACAGCATCAATAGTACCAATGTAGTTGAATCACCGGATGCCAATCGTGATGTGCTGATTAACTACATCAAAGCGGCTAAGAATTTATCTTTAACCAATAATGGTAGCAGTCGTAGCTGGCGGTTTGTCAAAGTGAAAACAGCGGGTCCTGTAACCTTTAAATCGAGTGCAAACAAAATTGACTTTGCCCAAAAAGCAGGACTAACCAATATTAGCGTCGTAAATAATGACGACGGTTCAAATAAAGGCTTGGCAGATTATGCGATAGATTTATCAAACTAATCGCCAAAAAACTTGTATTTTATTTATTTTTAAAAGTGTGGTAGTTGCCACACTTTTTCTATTTTATAAAGAATTTAATGATACATCGTACAAGCTTTGACATGCCATCCTTCTTACGTTTACACCAGATTTTACGACACTTGTGTTTTGTCGTTTGGTTTTCATAAAGGTTGTGTCTCAGCATTTTAAGTTTCTGATAATACCAAATATAAAACATCTTGAGAAACTACAAAGCAAAAAAACACCCCCTTTAAACGAATAAAGAGGGTGATTTGGAATAGGGAGCTGA